>NZ_DAIUCO010000116.1:0-15520 GCF_036846085.1 Noviherbaspirillum sp.
CCCATGTACCTGGCCCGGGCCGCTTATTTCAACCTGACGAAATCGACCGGCAGCGACGACTGCGGCACCGTGACGAATGCGTACTGGTTGATGACGGCGGCGATGCACACCACGTTCGGTTCCGGATCGATGACGCGATAGCCGACTTCGATGCGGTCCGGATTCGCGGCTTGCCGCACGGTGGCGATATGCATCCCGCCACACGGATTCGACTCCTGGCCGAGGAAAACGCCCAGTACCATCGTCTTCGAAAAGTCGATGGCGGGCGCCTGCGAAGCGCCGCGTGTGTGCTCGTTCCACAGCGCCTGCCAGCCGGCCGCATCCCTGACGGTGACGAAGCGCTTCTCGTCGATGGCCGAGGCGAATACCGTGGGCGCCAGCGGTTCGAACAGAATGGCGTCGGTGGCGCAGGCTTCGCGCACACCTGCGGCGGCCGCAAGGCGGCTGCGGATTGCACGGACCGTAGCCAGCAAGGGTTCACCGCCGTCGACCGCCGTATTGCAATTGAAATCCAGCCGCTTTTTCCTGCCGTCCTTCTCGACCTCGATCCACTCGACGCCTTCGTCGGCGCAGCCCGGGCAGCCGACGATCACGTCCGGCAACGATGCGAACGAAGCACTGATGGTTTCCCATTCCTTCGCCGACACCTTGCCCCAGATGCCGGTCTCCGGCGTTGCCGAATCGCCGGCATGTTCGGCGCGGAAGAGGGCGCCGTCCTTCGCGATCTCGACCGCGCCTTCGCAGTTGGTCCGGCACATGCCGAACCACCAGCCGCTGCGCACCAGCAGGTCGCCCTGCTGGCGGGCCGGCGCCTTCACGAATTCAACCGGCAAGGTCGACTGCGGGAGGGTAATCAGCACCGCCGGATTGGCGATGCTGGCGATGCACGGCGTGCCGGCCGGCGGTGCCGATTCCCGGTAGGCGACTTCCAGCCGGGCCGGTCCATGCAACTGCTTCACCGAGGCGACCGATATGGAATCGCAGGCGCTGCGGCTGCCGAGGAATACGGCGGCCACCATGTTCGTCGAAAAGTCGATCTTGGGCGCCGGCCGGACCACGACGCCCGGCCCCGCATGCGCATCCCACAACCGGTTCCACTCGTCAAGGTTGCGCGCCGTGGCGGTGCGTGGCTCGGTGATGGCGGAGATCGACAGCGGACCGGACAGGATGTCGAAGGGGATGCCGATATCGCCGGATGCCGCGAATTCGGACGTCGGCGGAACCGGCGCGCCGTTGGTGGCCGTGGTGGCGCCGGGCGCATTGCCGCCTCCGCCGCAGCCGGCGGCGAGCAGGGTGGCCGAAGCCAGCAGGATGGCCTGGAGAATTCGGGTTCTTATCATTTTTTCCTCGAAGATGGATGTGCTTGATGCCGGAACGGTGCCCGGGTTAATCAACAGGAGGCCCAGATACCACGCGGGCTTCCTTGATAGCCCACATCTTAGAGAGCTTCGCCGGCGAAATCTTCCCCGGACTGTGGGGAAGTTGTCATGAATTTGTACCGGTGCGGACAACGCCGGGATGTCGCGAATTTGTACGGGTTTGTACCCAACTGCATTTTCCGCATGGCCTCTTATACAATGCGGGCCAAGGAGAAAATTATGTATCGATTGATGCTCGTCGAAGACGACAGCAAGCTTGCGTCGCTGGTGGCCGAATACCTTGCCGGCTATGAGTTTTCCGTCGATATCGTGAGTCGCGGCGATGCGGCACTGGCGCGCTCCCGCGAGACGCAGCCGGACGTGGTGGTGCTGGACCTTATGCTTCCCGGCCTGGATGGCATGCTGGTGTGCCGCCAGATCCGCGAGATCAGCAATGTGCCGATCCTGATCCTGACCGCCCGCGAGGATGTCTTCGATGAAGTCTCCGGGCTGGAACAGGGCGCCGACGATTACATCAACAAGCCGGTACAGCCGCGCGTCCTGCTCGCCCGCCTGCGCGCATTGCTGCGCCGCGGACAGGAAAAACCCGCCGCGGGCGACCTGGCGTTCGGCGCCTTTCGCGTCTCGAAGGAAGACCGCATCGTGTTCTGGCGCGGCCAGCCGGTCTCGCTCAACAGCAGCGAATACAAGCTGCTGCTGGTGCTGGCCGAATCCGCCGGGCAGGTGTTGTCCCGCAACGATATCCTCAAGAAAATGCGGGGCATCGAATTCGACGGCCTCGACCGCAGCATCGACAATTGCGTATCGCGCCTGCGCCGCAAGTTCGACGATCCCGACGGCGAAAAAATCAAGACCGTATGGGGCGAGGGGTATCTCTTCAGCCCTTCCGCCTGGGACTGAGGCACAGGACTGCCGCACGCCGATCCATGAACCGCATCTTCTACCGGATCTTTCCGCTGATCGTGCTGGCGATTGCCGTCGCGGCGGTTGCCATCTACTTCCTGCTCAGCCGCCTGTTCGGCGACCCGCTGGAAGACATCGCCCGCAAGCAGGCCGCCGGTCCCATCTTCCTGCTTGAGCAGTACATCGACCAGGCGCCGCCCGACGAGTGGCTGGTGCGGCTGAACAAGGTCCGGGAAGTGTCCGGCCTCAGCCTCGAACTCGTTCCGCTGGACACCGCGCTGCCGGCGCTCGACGACGCCCGGCGCGGCGCGCTCGAGCGCGGCAACATCGTGCTCGACATCGGCGGCAAATCGCTGCTGCGCCGCGTCGACCTTGCTGGCGAACGCTATGTCGGCAGCGAGGACGAGGTGCTGCACGTGCGCAACCTGCCGATCGACGTTGGCCTGGAACTCAAGATGGAAGCGCTGCGCTACCTCGTCGTCGCCTTGTGCGTGCTCGTCCCGATCGCCCTGTGGTCACGCTCGCACTGGCTGGAATTGCTCTCACTGTCGCAGGTAGCGGACCGGTTCGGCGAAGGCCGGCTATCGGTGCGCGCCAGGACGAAAAAGGCGTCCGGGCTGTATCCGCTGTCGCTGCGCATGAACCAGATGGCGGAACGCATCGAAAGCCTGCTCGGCGCGCACCGTGACCTGCTTCACTCCGTATCGCATGAAGTGCGAACCCCCATCGCACGTATCGAATTCAGCCTGGAACTGCTGCGCGACGCCGCCGGCCCCGACGAACGCGAGGCGCGCATCCGGCTCATGGAAGACGACCTGCGCGAACTCAATGGCCTCGTCAATGAGCTGCTGCAGCTGACGCGGCTGGACCAGCCGCAGGCCGCCCGGGCACAGCGGTTTTCGCTCGCGGAGACGCTGCACGACAGTGCCGCCCGTCTTGAACACGCGTTTGCCGGCAAGCGCTTCGCGCAGGAGCTGCCGGAGGACCTCGGCGACATGGCCGGCGACCGGCGCCTGGTCGCCCGCGCCATCGGCAACCTGCTTGCCAACGGCGCAAAGTATGCGCACCGCGAAGTGCGGCTGTCGGCCTCTTCGTCAGCCCCGGCATCTTCTGCACCGGGCGGCGATGGCGACTGGATCGAGGTGATCGTCGAAGACGATGGTCCGGGCATCCCGGCAGACGCCCGCGAACGCATCTTCGAACCCTTCTACCGGCTCGACCGCAGCCGCGACCGCGCCACCGGCGGCTTTGGCCTCGGCCTGGCGATCGCCCGCAAGGCCGTTCAGCTGCATGGCGGCACGATCACCGTCGCCGACTCCCCGCTCGGCGGTGCGAAGTTCATCCTGCGCCTGCCGCGCGGCATGGCGTCCGGCGCACGCTTACCCGAAACCGCCAGCCGGAATTAATCGCCACGCATCCAGCGCCCGCCCACCGGCCGTTCCTGGCCGGGACTGCCATTTGACTAGAACAAACACAGCGCAGTGTCGAGCCGCAGAAAATGCCGTAGCCAGCCAATCTTTTAAGAATAACCTGCATTGAAAAGCTGATTTGCTTGCCTGTTCAGCAATAAAGCACCGAAAATCGAGGTGTAATTTCGCTTTTGACGAACATTTGTCTTGGACAAAAGTGGTATAGTTTGCGCCAGATCAAGGGTTCGAAATCCTACCTTCCTACACTTGGCAACACGCGGCCCTACCGCACCCAGACCTGAAACGGCGTACCGCCTTTTCCTTTACCACTCCAGGAGACCAACATGAAGTTCGGAAAATATTTTTTTGCGTTGTTGTCCGCGACGCTGATCAGTGCGTGCGGCGGCGATGACGACGATCCGGCCCCGGTAGCCGCCAGCACCATCGACAAGGTTGCCCAGGAGCGTGGTTTCAATGCCCTGCTGGCAGCCGCCACCAAGGCCGAACTGGGCGGGACCCTGTCGGATGCCAATGCCCGCCTGACGGTGTTCGCGCCGACCGATGCTGCCTTCAACAGCCTGGCAACCAGCCTTGGCTTCAGCAACGCCACCGCCATGGTCAACGCACTGCCGCCGGCCGCATTGCGCAACATCCTTACCTATCACGTGCTGCCGACCCGGAAGCCGGCCTCGGAACTCGGCGCGACAGCACAATCGACCCAGACCACCAGCTACAGCTTCGCGGGCGCACCGGCCACGCTCCGCCTGGAAACCCAGGGCGGCGTAAGGATCACCGACGCGGCGCTCACCACCGCCACCGTGACGGCGGCGGACGTCGCTGCAAGCAACGGTGTCATCCACGCGGTCGACAAGGTTCTCGTCCCGCCCGGCGTGCTGAATGTCGTGCAGATGGCCCAGGTCAATCCGCAGTTCTCCTCACTGGTCAGCGCGGTCGTCAGCGCGAACCTGCAGGGCACACTGTCCGGCGCCGGTCCGTTCACTGTCTTCGCACCGACCAACGCCGCCTTCGCCGCCGCGCCGACCGGCCTGACGACGCCGCAACTGACCACGGTGCTTACCTATCACGTACTCGGTTCGCAGGTGCTCGCCGCCCAGATCCCGTTCGGCACGCCGGTGACGACCGTCGCCAACCAGCCGATCACCATCAATGCCGGCACGCCACCGACCATCACCGACACGACAGCAACCCGGGCACGCATTAACGCAACCGATGTCCGCGCCAGCAACGGAGTCATCCACGTGATCGATAAGGTATTGATACCTGCCCTGTAATCTCCGGCAGTTCGCCGCTCCTCCGTCCGGTTTCCGGACTTTGCCCCCGCCACGGATGCCCATGCCGTCGCGGGGGCTTTTTTCGCCTTTCGCCAGCGGCGGCTATACTTTCGGACCGCTGCTTCCTCCTTCCGGCAAGGTCTTCCCGGAGGAATGCAAATCCGGCAACTCGCCGGCAACGTGATTGACCAACCCATCGACCAAGGACACCACCATGGATCAGCAATTCGAAGACGGCCTGAAGATGCGCAAGCAGGTAATGGGCGAGGAATTCGTCGCAAAAGCCTTCGGCACCGCCACCGACGTCACCATGCCGCTGCAGGAATTTGTCACCCGCAACGCATGGGGAACGGTCTGGTGCCGCGACGGCCTCGACCTCAAAACCCGCAGCCTGATCACCCTGTCGATGCTCACCGCGCTCGGCCGCACGCAGGAACTGAAAGGCCACCTGCGCGGCGCGGTCAACAACGGCGCCAGCCTGAAGGAAATCCAGGAAGTGCTGCTGCACGCCGCCGTCTACTGCGGCGCGCCGCTCGCGGTGGACGCATTCCGCGCGGCCGGAGAAGTGCTCACGGAACTCGGCGTCGAGAAATAGTTCCAAGCGGATTGCACTGGCGCCGGAGCAGAAAACATTGCTCCGGCGCCCGCGTCGCCGGCGGAGCCCTCCCTGCCGTGCTCTCTTCTTAGGCACTCCTGAAAGCAATACATGTTCGACCAACCGATCGTCATGATCGACTTTGAAACCACCGGCATGAGCCCGGTCATGGGCGACCGCATCACCGAGGTCGCGGCCCTGCGCATCGCCGACGGCAAAATCGTCGACCGCTTCGTCTCGCTGGTCAATTGCGGCGTGCGGGTCCCATCCTTCATCACCCAGCTCACCGGCATCACCCAGCGCATGGTCGACACTGCGCCCTGCGTCTCGAAAGTGGTGCCGGAATTGCTGCGCTTCATCGGCAACGACGCGCTGTCGGCGCACAACGCCAGCTTCGACGAACGCTTCCTGCAGGCGGAAAGCCGGCAACTCGGCCTGCAGCCCGGGCATGAGCGCCTCATTTGCTCGCTGAAGCTATCGCGGCGGATCTTCCCCGGCATGCACAGCTACAAGCTGTCCGCACTGTCCTCATCCCTCGGCATCCGCTTCCAGGGCAGCGCCCACCGTGCCGAAGCCGACGCGGAAGTCAGCGCACAACTGCTGATGCACATCGGCGACCATCTCGGCAAAACCTACGGCGTGCCGCGCATCGCGCCTGCGCTACTGGACCGCGTTAATCGGGTCAGTGCGGCGAAGGTGCCGGGCATGTTGCGGAAGGAATTTTCCTAGACCTGTCCGTGCCAGTCATGCGCCTGGCTGATTCCAGCAGGCGCGACTTCCAGCATCGCCTTGCCTTGAACC
The DNA here is from genome assembly GCF_036846085.1 of Noviherbaspirillum sp. NCBI lineage: Bacteria > Pseudomonadati > Pseudomonadota > Betaproteobacteria > Burkholderiales > Oxalobacteraceae > Noviherbaspirillum > Noviherbaspirillum sp. Next base: position 6,380 of record NZ_DAIUCO010000116.1, read on the forward strand.
GAGGTACGTACAGTCCTGATGCTGGCTATCCTCGACACAAAGCGCCAATGCAGGTATCCAAGGAAGCGCCTGCATGTTCATCGCACCCCTATCTTCGGGATGGCGTAAGTCATGGGAGCCGATGTACTATCTTGCCCAACCGACATTCATGCGTCCGGCAGGCATGGTTATTCGCCGGCATGTCTGAAACGTAGCACCGAACCCAGCGAGCTAAACGTTGTGACAAAGCGTGATGCGGCGTAATGCCTTTCACGACTCGGTCGTGCCGTTTGCGGATACGGCAACGTTCTTGCACGTCACGTCGCCGTTTCGCCAATCATTTAATGATGAATAAATTAGTTAAGCCGTTAGGAACGTCAAATGGATGTTGCCGCCGTCAAAGATCACTGCAGCCGTTACCCCGGCGCCTCGTCAAAATTGTTCGGGCCGCCCAGCAACGTGCTTGTCTACTATGTTGGTGGTAAAAAGTTCGCCTACTTCAAGACAAGCGAGCCTGAAAAGTGGCGCTTCAGTATTCGTACCACCCCGGAGCGCTTCCTGGAATTGACCGACGTAGCCGGCATCAAACCAGCCCGTTACATGGCCAGGTTCCACTGGGTCACCATCGTGGATGTCGGTACAGTCCCGGCCGACTACCTTCAGGAGTTGATTGACTGGTCTTATAACAAGGCGATCACTCGCCCCAGAGCGGCGGCAGTCCGGCGTCGTGGGTGAGCACGTAAGGTTTTCCCATTCGATTATGCGTGTACTGTTCGTTTGCAGCCAAAACAAGCTGAGAAGCCCGACAGCGGAGCAGGTCTTTTCTCAGCAACCCGGGATAGATGCCTTATCGGCAGGGACTAACCATGACGCCGAGATTCCGGTAACCGCTGAATTAATCGACTGGGCGGATAAGATTTTTGTCATGGAAAATCTGCATCGCGAGAAACTCCAGAAGCGTTTTAAAAAATCCATCAATGGAAAGAAAATTGTATGCCTGGGAATCCCGGACAATTACGGCTATATGGATGAGGAGCTTGTGAGCATTCTGAAAAGAAAAGTCTTGCAGTTTCTGACGTGATGCAATGCCTTACATCCAGGTCAACGAAGGTGGCCAGGCCGCCAATCATCTGCCACGCTAAAGCAACGATCAAACTGACTCACAAAAAATCAATGAAATACTTTTCAGCGATCTTTTTCCTTCTCTCGGCTATTACCTGCCAAGCACAGGAGATGCCGAATCAAGCGACGAATTATGTTGTAGCCCCGAATCCGGTTTATTTGCCGGTGTCCATGAAGCTGGGGGAAGAAGGGTTGGTGATGGTGCGTGTCTTGCTGAACGTAAGTGGCGAAGTCGAAGGTGTGGGCCTGCATAAAACAAGCGGATTCTCGCGTCTCGACGATTCGGCATTGGCGGCAGTCGCGAAAGCCAAATTTCAACCCTATCGTGCCAACGGCGCGGCAATGCGCGCAACCTTCCTGGTGCCGGTGAAGTTCCAGCTGGAGCCACCTGCATCACCGGCTGACGAAGTACGCCGAAGCGAATGAGCAAATCGCATCACTTGTTGTTCATCGCCGGCCGGTTGGCGTCAAGCCGGTTCGCTTCATCGTAGGAGCGCCCGTGAAGCGCGCGCTCATCGCCATTGTCGAATCCCTGCCTGGCTTCCTCGCGCTCGCGATGTTCGCATCTTTTGCGTTTGCGAACGGCCCACCGACCGACGAACGCCAGGTTGCCGCCTTCAAGCCGGGCGGTTCGCTGGCAAATCGGCCGACGCCTGTTTGCTTCCCGGGTTAAGCATATGACCAAGCGGATACGCCTGGCCATGTGGGGTTCCTTCCTTCTGCTGCACCTGCTTGCCGTTGCATATCCATCTGATGCGATTGCGCCTGCGGTGGCTGGTTCAATCTACGTGCCGCTTGCTGCGTTGAACCATTTTGGTATGTCGGTTTTCGTGGAGTCGGAGTCTGGTGGCTGGCCTGCGCCATCGGTATTCGGATGGGGAATCGTTGCTGCAACGTGGGCGATGCTGTGGTGGGGCGTCGCCTCATTCATCGGCTATGTTGCAGGAAGGCGAACCGGACATGGTTGACTTGCCGCCCGTAGAGGTTCGCGCCACGCGTTGCCGTTTTCACAGACCTTAGTTCACTGTTTATGTCCGGAATTCTTGCAATCGAGCCGCTCGCGCTGCATCCGCAAGCCATTCCCATTCTATGCGAATGGTTCGAGGCCGAGTGGCCTTCCTACTATGGCCCGGATGGTCCGGGCTCCGCACAGAACGACCTTCATGCGTACGCAAATCAAGGAAGCCTGCCGGTCGGCGTCGTAGCACTCGATGCCGGCAAGGTCTGCGGTGTCGCGGCGCTGAAGGTGGAGTCGATTGCAAGCCATCGGCACCTCCTGCCATGGGCTGCCGCCGGAATCGTTCATCCTTCTCTGCGCGGACAGGGTATCGGACGTTTGCTGCTGTACGCGCTTGAGCAGGAAGCACGCAAGCTGGGTTTCGATCGCATCTACTGCGGCACCAGCACGGCACATGGGCTTCTGCAACGCAGTAACTGGGAGTTGATCGAGTTCATTGATCACGAAGGTGAATTTCTTGGCATCTTCAGTACATCACTCTGACCCCGTTAATGCAGGCTGTCGCGACACTGGACGACAGGTATCCGGAAAGATTCTGGTTCTCCGTCGGCAGCGGCGAGGCGCTGAACGAAATGATCACCGGCGCCGCGTGGCCCCGGAAGCAGGATCGCCAACAGCGCCTGAATGAATGCATCGGTGTAATACGCGCGTTGTGGCGCGGCGAAACCGTGGATCACCAGGGTGTGGTCACTGTCCAGGGCGCGAGATTGTATTCGCTGCCTGCAACACCTCCCAAGCTCATTGCCGCCTGCTTGACGGAAGAATCGGCGCGGTGGGCAGGACAATGGGCGGACGGCCTCGTTACCGTCAGCCAGGACGAGGCCAGCATGAAAGCGATCGTCCATGCTTTCCGGGAAGGTGGTGGCGACGGCAAGCCGATGTACTTGCAAGTGGTTCTGTCATTCGCATCGACGCGGGAGGAAGCCGCGCAGGCCGCCCACCATGAATGGCGGCAGGCCTGCCTGGATAGAAATGCGCTTACGGATCTTGATTCGCCACGGGCATTCGACAGCGCAACGGCGAGCCTGCGCCGGCAGGATATGGGGAACAGCATACGCATCTCGGACAGTATCGCGCAGCATGCGGACTGGCGGGCGCAGGATGCTGCGCTTGGTTTCGAGCGGCTTCACCTGCACAACGTGCATCGCGATCAACAACGGTTCATCGATGAGTATGCCCGGCATGTCATGCCCTCATTCACCTGAGGTGCTTACGCCGCAGTGCTGCAGTACCCGTGCGCCGTCGAATACCCCATTTTGCCGTGAACTTGCCTCAATCCCGGTGTCTACTGTTTGATGGCGTCGGCTCGTGGATTCCGGCGGGCATATTTCGGCATGGTGCCCACGAAGCGATGCAATGTGTCGTGCTGGAAGGCAAGGCAGCCTGCTGAAGAGGCGAGGCAGCCTGCTGAAGAGGCAAGGCGCATTAAACGATGAAAGAAGGAATCAGCATGAGCGAATTGAGTGAAGTGGATGACCGGTTGATCGATGCAATCGTGGAGTGTGATTCCGCCGGAGTAAGCGCGTGCCTTGCACAAGGCGGCAACGTCGGTGTCGCGGATGTAAATAGTTGGACGCCGGTACATTTTGCTGCGGCCTGCGGCGCGCCGGCGGTGATGTCGCATCTGATCGGGGCTGGCGGCGATGTGCACGGCAAGACCGCGGATGGCAGCACGCCGCTCATGATCGCTTCCAACCTTGGCCACAAGGATCTCGTCAGTTTGCTGCTTGCGTCGGGAGCCGACGTGCATGAACGCGACCAGATGGGGGCGACGGCCCTGATCTATGCGTCCAATAATGGGCATGCGGACGTCGTCAGACTGCTGCTGGAAGCCGGCAGCAATGCACTGGACAAAGAAAACGATGGCATGACGGCCTTGCACACCGCGGCCAATAGCGGCCATCCGGAGACGGTGCATGTTCTGCTTGATGCGGGTGTACCCGCGGACGAGCTGGACAAGTACGGGATGACGGCGCTCCTGATGGCTGCCGGCAACGGGCATGCCGACGTGGTGGACCTGTTGCTCAAGTCGGGCAGCGATGTGCATATGCAGGATGAACTGGGGTACACCGCCTTGCATTGGGCCGCGAATTACGGAAATACGGAAGTCGTCCGGATGTTGCTTGCCGCGAATGCGGATGTGCATGCGCTCGAAAGTGACAGCATGACGGCGTTGCACCAGGCGTCGATCGGTGGTCATGTCGCCGTCATGCAATTGCTTGTCGAAGCGGGCGCCGATGTGAATTCACAGGACAGCAGCGGATGGACGGCATTGCATTTCTCAGCGGGCAGCGGCGCCACGGAGGCCGCGCGTCTGCTCATCGACAGCGGAAGCAAAGTCCACATACGCGGTATGGATGGGTGGACCGCGCTCCATCTTGCCGCCAGTAACGGTGATGCGGAGATTTGTCGTTTGCTGCTGGAGGCCGGGAGCGACGTCTTGGAGCGGGGTGACAGCGGATGTACGCCGCTGCATCTTGCGGCCGACGGCTGCCATGCCGACATCGTCCGCCTGCTGCTTGCGGCGGGAGCGGATCCGGCCGACAAGGAAAACGATGAATTCACACCGCTGCATCTGGCGGCGTTCAATAATGACACGGACACGATCGGGCTACTGCTGGCGAAAGGAGCGCCTGTGGACAGCCAGGACGATGAAGGATGCACGCCGCTGCACTTCGCGGCGAGCGAGGGACACGCGGACGCCGCACGCATGTTGCTCGAGGCGGGCGCCAGCCCGCATGCGAAAGACATGGATGCCTGGACTCCGCTCCATTTTGCAACGAGGTACGGACATGCCGACCTGGCAAGGCAGCTTCTCAATGCCGGCGCGTCGCTAGATGAGACGGATAATCATGGCGAGACACCCGAAATGGTCGCCGCCGATGATCCGCAGATGCTCTCGGTGTTTGTGACGGCGAAGGCCGGGCAAAGCGGCGCATCATCATCGCCGACGTAGGGTGTGCCGTGAGAACGGCAGCCGTTGCACCGGCTGGATGACTTGCCGGACTCCGCCGATGCCGCGGCATCGGGTCCGGCCTCGCCGTCGCCCTCATGCCGGTGTCATGCCGTGATCCGCCCGACAATCCGCCGCACCCACGGCGCCACTACCGCGACGGTCGGAAACGCGATCGGCCATGTCGCGATGCAACTTCGTAGCCATTGCGCAGGAAGTCCTGGATGGATCCCCTGCGATGTAATGAGGACAAAAGCCGAGACGATGGACACCATGATGGCCGAGAGCAGGGCGCTGAAGACGATCGGTGCAAAGCGGGCTGGAATACGCATGTCATTCTCCTGGGTGGGTGTGCAAAATCAATTGACGGCTGTTCATCGGACGCGCCTTCATGCGACGTGCAGCAGGCGTGCGATCCAGCCCGCCGCATAAAGGCCGACGCCGAATATCGTATGGGTGATGAGGCTCTGCAGCCGGGCGGCGGCCGGGCGCGGTGTGCGCGAGGCGGCGATGCCGGCGCCCATTCCCGGCTGCATCAGGAAGAACGGTGCCGTCACCGTGCCGATGCCGACGATCAGGGCGGCGTGGAGTGTCGGCTGCCGTACCCATGCAAGCCCCCAGATGCCGACCAGCAATGCGGCGAAGACAATGCCGGTCAGATAATGGGCAGTCCAGCCGATCAGGCGCTCTCCGGGCACGGCGGGCGATGCCGCGATGGATGCGTGGCGAAAACGTCCGCGCGCCATGTGCGCCAGCCAGCGCCCCACGAGGCCGTAGTCCGGCGGGGCGAGCCCGAGCAGCGGTTTGCGCGCGATGCCCCACAGATCCATCACCGCCGTCGCGCCTAGCCCGGTGATCAATACGCTTATCAGGTAGTCCATGATTTCCTCCAGATGTTTGCCTTGATGAAGAACTGCTGGTAGCGTACAACTTCAAGTCAACTTGAAGTCAAGAGGTTGCGATGGACATTTCCGAAGTGGCGCAGCGATCCGGCGTTCCCGCCTCCACCTTGCGTTTCTACGAAGAGAAGGGCCTGATCGTTTCCGTCGGCAGGCGGGGCCTGCGCCGCCTGTTCTCGCCGGATGTGCTGGAACGACTGGCATTGATCGCGCTGGGGCGTACGGCCGGTTTTTCACTGGACGAGATTGCGCGCATGTTCGCGCCGGACGGACTGCCGCAGATCGACCGGAAAATGCTCGCCCGCAAGGCAGACGAACTTGACCGGACGATTCGCACCTTGAGCGCCGTGCGTGACGGCCTGCGGCATGCCGCCGTGTGTCCCGCACCGAGCCACATGGAGTGCCCGACGTTCCGGCGCCTGCTGGGCATGGATGCTTCCGGGACGGTCGGCACGCAGGACAGGAAGCCGTCGCCGGCGAAGCGGAAGCCGGATAAAAAGCCACAGGTGCGCCGTCCGCGGCGGGCCGTCGCCTGAGCTGCTTCAATGACGCCGCAATGCAATCACCGTGCAATCAAGGAGATGTCAATGGCTGTTTCCAATCTCTTCACCATCCGCCGGCTTTCCCGCAATGACACTGTCTTAATGAATGGCATGCTGACCGCCTTCGGAGAGGCGTTCAACGAGGTGGACACGTATGGAAAGAGCCGGCCTGGTGCCGCCTATCAGCAGCGGCTCCTCGGCAGCGACTATTTCATTGCACTTGTCGCCCTGAAAGGCAGTGAGGTCGTGGGCGGCATCGCCGCATACGAGCTGATGAAGTTCGAACAGGAGCGCAGCGAGATCTATATTTACGACCTGGCGGTCTCGGCGGCGCACCGGCGTGAAGGCATCGCCACGGCATTGATTCAGGAACTCAAGGAAATCGCGGCGGCGCGGGGCGCCTATGTCGTCTTCGTGCAGGCCGACCACGGCGACGATCCGGCCATCGCGCTGTACACGAAACTGGGCATGCGCGAGGATGTGCTGCACTTCGATATCCCGGTTGACGGTGGCAAAGGCGCCTCGTGAATCCGGATAACATGCGATGCACGTTTCGACATTTCCGCAGTCGGCGTCATCAGCATCCACATGCAATGTGCCGCACTGTCCCAGCCTATCGCGCTCCCGCAAGCTCCCGCACGATCGCTTCGATACCCTTGACCACCCGCGCCGTGCGTTCGTAGTCGATCTTGTCCGGCGTGTCCTGCGCGGTGTGGTAATGCGGGTAGCGGTAGGGCGCGGTGTCGGTAATCATGATGGCCGGATAGCCGTATTGCCGGTAGGCCCAATGGTCCGACCAGTCGATGCCGGGTATCGCCGACGGCGCGGCGATGCCTTCCGATGGAAAGGCGGCATGCTTGCGGAAGGCCGCGATGGCCTGGTGCACCAGCGAGCGCGATCCCATATCGCCGACGAAGCCGATGAAATTGCCCGCATCCGGATACAGCGCATCCAGCGGCGGCGGATAGTGCTGGCTGCCTTTCTCATCCGAGTAATAACCGATCGTTTCCAGGGACAGCATGGCCGTCACCTTGCGCCCGCGCGATGCCAGGTCGCGCGCATGCACATGGCTGCCCATCTGCTCGCTCTTGAAGTAGGGCGGCTCTTCGTTGACGAACAGCACCAGCTTCAGTTCCTTTGTATCGGGCAGTGCCGCGCCTCTCAGCGACCGCGCGAGTTCGATCACCGCCGCCGTGCCGGACCCATTGTCGTTGGCGCCCGGCGCACCGATGACGGAGTCGTAGTGCGCGCCGACCACGATGATGTCCCGTTGCGCTTCGCTTCCTTTGCCGGCGATCGACACTTCCAGGTTGCGCACCGGCTTGCCGTCCGCCTCGAACTCCTGGCTCTTCACGGCGAACCCGTAGCCGCTCAGCGTGCGGTCGATATAGCGTGCGGCTTCTTCCAGTTCCCGATGGCGGACGACGTTGTGCTCGGTGCTTGCGATCGCCGTCACATGCGTGCGCAGCCGTGCGGCGAGCTCGCGTTCCTCCGCTGTCCAGACAGGCAGCGGTCCCTTGTGCGAAACGCCCGGCATCGCCGCAATGGCGCCCAGGCCGCCGCCTGCAAGCGCCACGATGCCCAGTACCGGCGCGAGTACCGGTCCGAGGATGGCGCCGCCCATGCCGGCGAGACGCCTGAAGAACGGTCTCATGTCGCGTCACCCGAACGACGCGTCGACAGGAAGCTCGCGCATCCGGCCGGCAGCAGGGTGCCGCTGACGAACATCGCGCCGTGGCGGTAAAAATCCTGTGCATTGCTGTTTGCGCCGAGCGCGAATACCCATACGTCGCCGCGCGCGTTGTTCCATACGATGCGCGCATCGTTGTGCGGCAATGCCGCCAGGAGTTGCGCCGGTGTCGCGCCCGGCCGCAAGAGTACGGTAGCGGTCGGCACCATGCCCGTGCCGGCCGGCGGCATGGCGCTGGCGGCGGCACCGGCGGCGGTGATCACCGCGAGGACCGACGCGACGGTGCGGCCCTTGCCTTCCGACAGGCCGGTGCGCCGCCGCAACAGGATCCCGGCTGCGATGAACAGCACGCCGAACACCGCGAACCAGAGCAGGTCCCAGAACAGCGGATTCGGCGAATCCATCCGGATGCGATGGATGCCGGTAAGCCAGTGCGACAGCAGCGCATCCACCACATGCCACGCGCCGAAACCGATCAGGGCATTGGCGATCAGCAGGCGGCCCGATCCATTGCGCCCCAGCCAGGCGCGGGCGCGCATCAGCATCCAGATGCCGATCAATGCGATGACATACATTCCCGCATGGAACAGGCCGTCAGCCAGTATCTGCATGCGCAGATCGGTGAACGGTTCCCGGTCCACGCCGCTCAGCAGATGATGCCATTGCAGGATCTGGTGCAGCAGGATGCCGTCAAAGAAGCCGCCAAGGGCAAAGCCGGTCAGGTAGCCCCCCTTGTTGAAGATGCGTTGTTCGATGGCGATTGGCAGGGTGTGCATGGGTGTCTTCAGGGTGAAAAGTTCGATAACGCCAGGAGGCATGTAGAAAAAACTTCTTTCCCCTCGTAGGGAAAGGTTGGATGGGGCGGCCTGCGTAGGGGTGATGAAGTTGAGCCACCCCTGAACGGCTCCTTCCCCCTTTCAGGGGGAAGGTTGGGATGG
>NZ_DAIUCO010000117.1:0-15470 GCF_036846085.1 Noviherbaspirillum sp.
GCGGTACTCATGCTCGCGCTCCAGGCACCGATCTTCGCAGTGGCGCAGCCTGCAGGAACGGTGGCGCAAGCCGGCGACACGGCGACGCCTGGCCAGCCCCGGCCGGCAAGGAGGCCGGCTACCGGCCTGCCGCAGGGAGCGGCAGCCGGCCTCAAGCCCTGCACATCGGTGACGGTCGACCCGGCCACTGTCGTCACGCTCGGGAAGTCAAGCGTCATCAAATTGAGCGTGCCGGCGACACGAATGGTCGTGGGCGGCAATCCGTCAAACCGCGCCGGAAAGCCGGTCGATCAGGGCGGCGCGAACGCGGCAGGAGCACCCGCTGCAGGCGCAGGCCAGGTGGCTGCACAGGCAGCAGTCCCTCCGTCGGGCGTTGGTACAGCTTCGGACGGCGTGGCGGATGTCGATATCACCCTGCTCAGTCCGACCGAATTGTTCTTCCTCGGGAAACGGCCCGGATCGATGAACGTGATCCTGCAGAATGCGGACGGACGTTGCGTCATCAAGGACATTATCGTCACGATAGATCCGCAAACCCTGCAGGCGAAGCTGGCGGAACTGATGCCCGAGGAAACCGGCATCAAGATCAGGGGCGCGGAGAATGCGCTGGTGTTGACCGGCAAGGTGAGCGATTCGATCAAGCTCGACAGCATCATGAGCCTCGCCACGTCCTACGGCGACGGCAAGAAGGTGGTCAACTTGCTGCAGGTGACGAACCCGCAGCAAGTCATGCTGGAGGTGAAGATCGCCGAAATAAGCAAGTCGCTGCTCGACAAGCTCGGATCAAGCGTCGGTTTGAACCGGACCGTGGGCGGCGGCGACAATGTCTATTCGGTGCTCTCCAACTTCCTGACCAATGGTGGTGGCTTCATGGAACTGCTCAGGCGCGGCAGAACCTCGCTGGGAATCGATGGGCAGAAGGACGACGGCCTTGTCAGGGTGCTTGCCGAGCCGAACGTGATGGCGATCAGCGGCCAGAACGCAAGCTTCCTGTCAGGTGGCAAGATCTTCATTCCTGTAGCACAGACCAACAACCTTGGCATTCCCACCATTACGCTGGAAGAAAAGGAGTTCGGCGTCGGCGTGAAATTCACGCCGACAGTGCTGGATGGCAGCCGTATCAACCTGAAGATGGTATCGGAGGTGTCCGACTTGTCGCAGACCGGGTCGCCCTTTACCACGGTGAGCGGCGTGACATCGGTACTGCCGTCGCTGACGGTGCGCCGGGCCGATACCACGGTGCAGCTCAACGATGGACAGAGTTTCGTCATCGCCGGACTGATCAAGAACAACGTCACCGAAACGATCAAACGTTTCCCGGGGCTCGGCGAAGTTCCTGTCTTCGGCGCCCTGTTCCGCAGTTCGGAGTTCCAGAACGAACAGTCGGAGCTGCTTTTCGTGATCACGCCTCGCCTTGTGAAGCCCCTGGCGGAAGCCCCGAGACTGCCTACCGACAATCATGTGGTGCCGACGCGAAGCGAAGTGTATTTCAACGGCGCGCTGGAAAGCGCCACCCCGGCCTCTTCCTCTCCCGCTGATTATTGAAAAGGACATCTCATGGAAAAGCAGTCACTCGTACTAGGACTCGTCCTGATTGCAGGCTGTGCATCGGTAACGCCGCACTACGACGCCCGATTCGGCGACGCCGTGCGGCAGGCAAAAGCCAACATGACAATCAACCCGGAAGCCGGAAAAAATCCGGATCCCGTTGCCGGCATGGATGGCAAGGCGGCCAGAGATGCGGTGATTCTTTACCAGAAATCGTTCCAGTCGCCGCCACCGGCGGTCAATGTCATCAATATCGGCGGAAGTATCGGCGCCGGAAGGTAATGGCGGCAGTGATGTCGCCAGCAGGAACGGTCGTGCGGCGGATGGCGGAACCATGCGCACGCATGCCGGTTGGCAGTGCAGCTTAGCTGTAGAAGCAGGTAGTACCCATGCAGTGTTTCGTAGCAGTTACTTTTTTCACATCACTTAAGAGGTAAATAAAATGAATCAGGTCCAGCTTCAGCTCCACCTTCTCGATGCAATCAAGGAATCCTTCCGGGCCTTCGCAAGAGACGAGGAGGGCGCGCAAGTCGTCGAATACGCGCTGATCATCGCCGTCGTCTCGATCGCGCTGGTCATTGCGCTGCGGGCATTAAGCGCCAGCGGCGGCAGCTTTGCAACGTTCATCACCCGCGTTGCAAACTGCCTTACCACAGCTACATGCACCTGATAAAGGCCAGCGAAGAAACGGGCGGCGGTACCCCGACCAACGAGGTCGTGGAGACGCCGGCCCGGTCGGGGCTGCATTGATCTGCAGCCGCTCAGGCCCTGCACAAGTTCCGGTTCATTCATCTATCGGTAAGCCGACGTCCGGCGACGGCAGCGTGCATGCAGTCCGTTGCTGTGGATGCGTCGTGCGGGTGTGAATACAGGACGACAACCAGGAGGTACCATGCGCCGCATTGCCAGTCGCCGATACCAGAACGGGGCAGTGATCGTGACTGCGTCCATGATTCTGCTGTTCCTGCTGGGATTCATGGGCATCGCGCTGGATTTCGGTCGCTTGTTTGTTATAAAGACGGAGTTGCAGACCGCGATGGATAGCTGTGCGCTGGCGGCGGCACAGGAGTTGAATGGACAGTGTGCTGGGACTTGCACGGGTTTGGATAACCCCTTGGACCGAGCCAGAGCCGTTGGACAGGCTGCTGGTAATCAAAACTTCGTAGATATGCAATCGCAAACCTGGGGAGGACAGCCTCAAATTTTGGACACGGACATTACTTTCAGGGATGGTTCGTACAACCCAACAAACGATCCAATAGCTGCCCGTTACGCACAGTGTCAACATACACATTCCAACATTCAGATGTGGCTCCTTCATACTATGGCCGCATTCTCTGGAGGCGCTCCCGAATATGCAAGCACGCGAAATGTCACGGCATCGGCTGTGGCAACCCGCGCCAGCGCACAGAGCACATGCCCGCTACCGCTCGCGATGCGGCCCAAACCCGGCGGCACGGCGCCAAACTACGGTTTCGTCGCCGGCGAGTGGGTTGTCCTGCTGCATGCGCAAAATGCGGCGGCGGGCGGCCAGATCGGCTGGGCCAATCTGGACGGCTCCAACAGCGCCGCCGAAACCGAAGCCGAGATGAACGGATTCTGCGGAACAGAGATCGGCGATACCCTGGGGACCTCCGGCGTCCAGGCGTCGATTGCGGACGCATGGAATTCCCGGTTCGGCATCTATAAGAACAATAGCGGCCCCGACCGCCCGTACCGGAATCCGGACTTCACCGGTTACTCGTACACCGCGACCAACTGGCCGTCCCAGGCAAACGCATACAGCGACTTTCTGACGAGGCGGTCCCAGTTTGCATCTTGCGCCCCCAGCGGCACGGTGGCAGGTTGCTCCACCCTTACCGGGCTGAACCTGAACGGCGGCGGGTTTAACTCACTGGCGACGGCGGGACCGAACGGACAGCATGCCCAATACGGATCAAGCCGCCGGATAGCTACGGTGCCGATCGTCAACGCCGCCAACAGCGTCATCGATTACGCATGCATGCTCATGCTCCATCCGATTTCCATTGGCGGCGGTGGTGGTGGCGGAGCGATACAGAACGTGCAACTCGAATTCATTGGGAACGCCAGCGTACCAAGCAGTCCATGCACAACCAGCGGCTTGGCCGGCGGTGTAAGCGGCCCGCTCGTTCCTGTTCTTGTCAGGTAAGGATGAATATGCGCACACATACTAGACAGCACGGCGCGGCCCTGATCGAGCTTGCATTCATTCTCCCGCTTCTACTGCTGATGTCGTTCATCACTACAGAGTTCGGCCGCGCGATGTACCAGTACAACACGATCACAAAATCTGTCCGCGATGCAGTTCGATATCTAACTGTGCAAACTCCGGGCACCGGTGTCACACAGGCGCGCAACCTCATCGTGTACGGCAGCACAGTCAATACTGGAACGCCGATGTTATTGGGTCTTACAGAAGCGAACGTAGCAGCTCCGGTTTGGGAAACTCAAGCTACGACTATGCCAAGCGCCCCTGGACCATTTATCAATGTCGTGACAGTCACGGTTACCGGCTACTGCTTCGAGCCGCTCTTTACCAGTGTCTTCGGCGTCAGCTTCGGCACGACCGCTTGCGGCAACGGCGCGGGCATTCCCTATGGCGACATCACGGCAACCATGCGAACCCAGCTATGAACATGCTTAATCTCCACAAAGACCAGTCGGGTGCGCAAACCGTCGAATTCGCCCTTGCACTGCTTGTGTTCCTGACCTTCCTGCTCGGCATTACCGATTTCGCCCGCATGCTGTTCACCTGGAATGCGGCAAACGAAGCCACCCGGGCAGGTGCGCGCTTCGCCGTGGTATGCGACAACACCGGCAATCAGGCTGATGTCCTCGCGAAGATGCAGGCGCTTCTGCCGCAGATCAATACGATCAGCCTGGCGTGGGAGCCGGCCGGATGCACACCCGCGACCTGCGAAGGGGTCACGGTGACGATCACCGGTCTCAACTACCAATGGATTTCACCGATTGCCGGCCTTGCCAGCAGGGCACCTATTCCGATGCCCACGTTTTCGACGTTCCTGCCGCGCGAAATCATGCGGCAGGACCCGAACAGCAACGCCATCTGCCTATAACGTTATGAAAGCATTGCCATGAAAATCGCCGTCATCTCCCCCAACAAGAGCCACTTGCAGGAAATGGGCGCAGCGCTTGAAGCGCACTCCCATTCGGTTGTGCTGGTTGACGGCGGAAAGAGCAAGATGCGCACCGTCGCCGAACAGGAGATGCCGGACCTGATGCTTGTCGAAGGCATGTGCTGCGATCCGAACGAACTGGAGCAGGTCGAGTACATCACGACGCATTTTCCGAAGGTCGCCACTATTCTTCTCTGCGCCACCCATACGCCGGAATTTTTGATCAACTCGATGCGCGCCGGCGTGCGGGAGGTGCTCCCGTCGCCTGCATCGCCCGACGCGCTGGCGAGTGCGGTCGCCCGTGTTGCCGTGAAGCTCACGGGCGGGCAGGCACGCACCCCGGGGAAAATTTTCGCATTCGTTCCCTGTAAGGGTGGAAGCGGCGCGACGTTCCTGGCGACGAATCTCGGCTACCAGCTTGCCGAATCGAAAACCGTCTTGCTCATCGACCTCAACCTTCAGTTCGGCGACGCGCTGTCTTTCGTGCATGACGGCGCGCCGCCGTCGACAATGGCCGACGTTGCGCAGGATATCCGGCGGCTGGACGCGACTTTTCTTGCGGCGAGCACGGTAAAAATCACGCCGAGCTACAGCATTCTGGCCGCGCCGGAAGACCCGTCGCAGGCGATGGAAATCAAGCCGGAACATATCGATGCGATCCTCAACCTCGCGGTCACGCAGTACGACTTTATCCTGCTTGATATCGGCCGAAACCTGGACACGCTGTCGATCAGGGCGCTCGATTCCGCCTACCGAATTTTTCCGGTATTGCAGGCCGGTCTGCCGCACCTGAGGAACGCCAACAAACTGCTTTCGGTATGCAAGTCACTCGGATATCCCGCGGAAAAGATCGAGTTGATCGTCAATCGTTTCGAAAAAGGCGGTGAAATCAGCCTAGACGATATACGGCGCATCCTTGAAGTCAAACACCTTCACACGGTGCCGAACTCCTACAAGGACGTCAATACCGCGATCAATCATGGCAATCCCCTGATGAAGGCTGCACGCTCGAATGCGGTTGCAAAGAACCTGATGGAATTTGCGTTGATGCTGAACCCCAAACCGGGGGAGAGCCGCGGCTTGTTCAACCGCATTTTCAAACGGGCTTGAACGCTCCGGATGAACGGATGTTAACCGGCGCACCGGCAGGAACATAAGGAGCAAAACGGACATGTCTTTCCGAGATAAATTAAACGCGGCCACGATGTCGCCGATTGTTCGTGAGGACAGTCGTGGCGCAAGCGAAGCGTATAAGTTGATGAAAGGCCGCATCCATCTCAAGCTGCTGGATAAATTCGACCTTGCCGCATTGGAAACGCTGACGCCGGAGTTGCTGCGGCAGGAAATATCGGTGATGGTCGAACGGCTGCTTGTGGAGGAGCAGGCTGCAATCAACGACATCGAACGCCGTTACCTCATCCGCGACATCCAGCATGAAATGCTCGGATTCGGGCCGCTTGAGCTGCTGATGGCCGATCCGGCGGTATCCGACATTCTGGTGAACTCCTATCGAATGATATATGTCGAGAGGAACGGGCGCCTGGAGCTGACCAATGTCACCTTTACCGATGAAAAGCATCTGCTGCGGATCATCGACAAGATCGTGTCGCTGGTAGGGCGGCGCATCGATGAATCGAGTCCAATGGTCGATGCCAGGCTGCCTGACGGATCCCGGGTAAACGCCGTTATTCCGCCGGTCGCGCTTGATGGTCCGATGATGTCCATCCGCCGGTTCGCGCATATCCCCCTGCGCATGGAAAACCTGGTGAACGACCTGAAAAGTCTCACGCCTGAAATGGCGTTCTTGCTCGAAGGCCTCAGCAAAGCGAAGGTGAACATACTGATTTCCGGCGGAACCGGAGCCGGAAAAACGACATTGCTCAACATCCTGTCCGGATATATCCCTGCGTCCGAACGGGTCGTCACCATAGAAGACGCCGCCGAGCTTCAGATGCAGCAACCGCACGTGGTGCGCATGGAAACACGGCCGATGAATATCGAAGGGAAGGGCGAGATCACGCAGCGGGCGCTGGTGCGCAATGCGCTCCGGATGCGGCCCGACCGCATCATCATCGGCGAGGTGCGCGGCGCGGAAGCGGTCGATATGCTGCAGGCGATGAATACCGGCCATGAGGGATCGCTGACGACAATCCACGCCAATACCCCGCGTGACGCGTTGTCGAGGCTTGAAAACATGATCGGCATGGCAAACCTGAATCTGCCGCACAAGGCAGCAAGGCAGCAGATCGCGTCCGCCCTCACGGTTGTGATCCAGGGGCTCAGGCTCATCGACGGCAAGCGGAAAATAATCAGCATTCAGGAGATCACGGGGATGGAAGGCGAGACGATCACCATGCAGGAGATTTTCGCGTTCCGGCAAACCGGCGTCGGGGAAGATGGCAGCGTCCAGGGATACTTTCATGCAACCGGTGTCCGACCGAAATTCGCCGACCGGCTGCGTTCGTTCGGCGTGACTCTGCCGGACACAATGTTTGATCCCACCAAACATTATCACTAGAGGCAAGCCATGCTTCAAACCATTGAAAACTACGCCTTCCCGATCATATCGCTCCTGATCTTCTTCGCGGTTATGCTGCTTCTGGAAGGCGTCTACCTGTTCTGGAAGTCGTACAAGGGAGCCGCCGCGAAGAGGGTCGGCGACAGATTGCGTGCGCTATCCGCATCGCGGGACAGGAGCAAGCGCGCCCAGCTGCTCAAACAGCGGATGCTGAGCGAAGTGCCGATGCTCGAACGCCTGTTGCTGCGTCTTCCCAGAGCGCACAAACTCGACAAGCTCATCTTTCAGTCGGGTCTGAAATGGACGGTATCGCGGCTTCTGCTGTCGTGCGCCGCGTTGGGATTCACGAGTTACGGCGCAATAACCCTGCTTGCTCACCAGTCGCTGTTCATCGGTGCCCTGGTGGGCGGCGCGATGGCCGCCATGCCTCTGATGTATGTGCTGTACAAACGCAATCGCCGCCTCCATGCGATCCAGTATCAGTTGCCGGATACGCTGGATCTCATTACCAGGGCGCTACGCTCCGGCCACGCGTTTTCATCGGGTCTGCAAATGGTCGGCGAAGAGATGGCGGAACCGATCGCCAATGAATTCCGCATCGTCAGCGATGAGGTGAACTACGGCGTGTCGTTGCAGCAGGCGCTGATGAATCTGAGCGAGCGCCTGCCCATTACCGACCTGCGCTACTTCGTTGTCGCCGTGCTGATCCAGCGCGAGTCCGGAGGCAATCTGACGGAAGTGCTTAGCAATCTCAGCCACCTGATCCGGGAAAGGCTGAAGCTCTTTTCCAAGATCAAGGTGCTGTCTTCGGAAGGAAGGCTGTCAGCCTGGATCCTGGGCCTGATGCCGTTCGCACTGGGCGCCGTGATGAATCTCGTGAACCCGGAGTTCATGGCGCCCCTGTGGACGGACCCGATCGGCATTGCCATCATCAAATATATGCTCATCCTGATGGCAATCGGTGTGCTGATTCTGCGGAAAATCATCAGAATTCGTGTTTAAGGAAACCCGGCCATGAACATCGTCCTGCTGTCTGCGCTCATCTTCGTTTCCGTAACTCTGGCGCTGTCGGGTCTGTACCTGCTGATGGTGCCGACCAAAACCCACAAACGCCTGCAAAGCATGTTCTTCCCGGCTAGCCCGCAATCGGAAGCACGCTGGACCGAAACCGTTGTGTCCATCGTCGGTCCGTTTGCAAGGCTTTCCACGCCAAGCGGCGATTGGGATGCATCGCCATTAAGGGTCAAGTTGCTTCAGGCGGGCCTGCGTCATCCCGATGCACGCCTCATGTATTTCGGCGCCAAGACGCTGTTTCCAATTTTGCTGGCGGTGGCGGCATTTCTCTTCCTGCAGATTGTGAATCAAGCGGATGAACTCATGCTGGGCTTCTTTCTCGTTCTCGCGGCCCTGATAGGGTGCTATCTGCCGAACGCGATCCTTTACTGGATGATAAAGGAGCGCAAGCGCGAGATCTTCGAAAACTTCGCGGACGCGGCGGACCTGATGCTTGTGTGCGTGGAGGCAGGACTTGGCCTGGACGCCGGATTGTCCAAGGTGGCGGAGGAAGTGAAGATGACCAGCGTCGCGCTTGCGGAAGAGCTTCACCTGACCAATCTCGAAATGCGCGCTGGCGGGACGCGAGAGCAATCCTTGCGCAATCTTGCTACCCGTACCGGCGTCGAGGAGATCGGCACATTCGCGGTCATGCTGACCCAGGCGGACCGCTTTGGAACAAGCATCGGAGAGTCCCTGCGGGTTTTCTCCGATGATCTTCGGCACAAAAGGCAAACCCGTGCGGAGGAATTGGCATCCAAGGTGCCGACGAAAATGCTTTTCCCGCTCGTTGCCTGCATTTTCCCGTCAATCATCATGGTGATCATGGGACCTGCAGCCATTCAAGTCGTCAGGACGATCCTTCCCATGCTTGAGCGAGGCGGATAGCCTGTTCCGAGACGATATCGAGTCCTTTTTCCCTATCTGCGCCCGGCATCCCGAAGGTGGATGCCGGGATGCCGGCTAAAGAATGATTTCCCAACGTTCGATCCGGCGCCCGGGACCTTGAGAAAGCCAAAATGCTATCCCTGCCAGCAAGCATATTCGTGCCTCTTCCTATCAAAAGCACGCCGAAGATTGCCGTGACATGCGGCATTGCCCTGCTCGGCATGGTCGACCTGATCTGGGCGCATTACATAGATCTTGCCTTTCACGGACTTTCTTCGATTCTCGGCAGTATGTTGCTGCTTGCTCTGATCGGGGTTTTTTACGACCTTTCCGGACGCAGCAAAAGATTGAGCGACATGGGCTATTACGCCGCTCTCTGGACCGGCTTTTCTGCGACGGCCGTGATATTTACCTACCTGACGGCCAGTCTGAATTTTCCACTCCACGATGCACTATTCGCGGACCTCGATGCAAAGATGGGCTTTGACTGGGTAGCGCTGTATCTGGCGGTGGAAGGATATCCGCGATTCAGCGCCCTGCTGGGTTGGGCTTACGACAGCATGTATGTCCAGCTCTTCGTTTCCATGCTGTATTTCGCGCATAAACAATGGACCCGGAAAAATGACGAGCTTTTGCTGATTGCCTTTATTTCATTAGTGGTCACATCCATATTCTCCGGCGTGTTTCCCGCTGTATGCGCCTGGCATTACTTTGATTTGGGCATTGAGCGAAGCGTACATTTATCGCATCTGCTTTCTCTCCGCAACGGAACCGCCGCCAGCTTCTCCATTGACCAGATGCAGGGTATCGTTACCCTGCCGTCCTACCACACCGTGATTGCTCTCTTGCTTATATACGTCTATCGCGATCAGAAGTGGTCATTCCTATTGATCCTCGCACTCAACGTCCTGATGTTGTTGTCCGTTCCATTCAGGGGAGGGCATTATCTGGTCGACATGATTGCAGCAGGTATACTTTTCGTCCTGTCTGCGGTCGTCACGAAGTATGTCCTCCGCTCCCGTGAACGCGCGACCGTTCCGGATCCTGCAGGAACCCGTCCTTTGATGGCCCCGGTGGTGAGCGGCATGCGCAGACCAGCGTCATGACCCCGGTGGGTAAGGCTCGCGTAGAACGCCGCAGCCAGGAAGAAATCCTTGGTTTGACGACCGAAGCCCTTCACGCCGCCGTATCCGGCCAGAACGCTAGTTTGACCTGCAAGGCCGCAGAAAAGCATGCAGCCGTACGGTGCCCTTTGGAACCGGATCCTCCTGCGGATCGGCGAGCTTGTGGTTGACTGCATAAAGGTAGAGTTCAAGGCGATTGATCACGTCCAGCTTGTGATAGATGGAGGTGAGGTGGTTGCGCAGCGTATGCTCGGATATGAACAGCCCTTGCGCGAGGACCTTGTTGGTGGCACTGCTGTCCGCAACGATGGCGCGGATGATGTTGCGCTCGCGTGCCGTGAGACTTGCCTTTCGTTCCGCTTCCGGGTCCGGCTTCTTCGGTGTTTTGGCACCCAGCATCTCGCTGAACACACGACTGAGCGAGTCATGGTCCAGCCAGAGTTCCCCTTGATGGGTCTTTTCAATTGCCTTCAGCAGCTGGTCGGCGGAGGCGTCCTTCATCAGCACACCCCTCGCGCCGTGCAGGACTGCCTTATCGTGCTTCTCCTGTTCCCGTTCGCCGGTAAGTACCAATACCCGCGACACCGAGTTGGATAACAGTGCGGGAAGTATGTCCAGCGAACTGGTGCCCCCCATGTCCAGGTCCAGCAGAATGACATCCGGGACAAGTTGCCTGGCCTTGGTAACCGCTTCATCGCAGCTTCGGGCTGTGCCCACGACTTCCATCTTCGGACTTTCTCCTTCAACCAATTTTTGCAAGCCCCACAACATCGTCTGGTGGTCGTCGACAAGCAGTACACGGATTCCATTGTGCGCGAGTGTCATTTATTCGCTCTCTCGGTTAGGTAGGTATTTCGATGTTTACTACGGTATTCCCGTCGGGGTCGTTGATAATGACAACTTTGCCGCCCAGCGCGGCAACCCGCTCCGAGATCGATCTCGGAGAAAACGGGGCTGTTTTCTCGCCGCCGCTTTCGTTTTCAATCCGGATTCTGAGCCAGCCGCTCATGCATTGAAGTTTCACCGCGCCTTTCTGGGCAACGGTGTGCTTGCATATATTGCTCAACCCTTCGCGTACAAGCTGCAAGACCTCTGCCATCAGGCGATCGTTCATATGCAGATCACCATCCATGCCAATGTCGATCTTGATGCCGTAAAACTTCATGATGTGAGCCGCATGCCGGCGCAGCGCAGCGAGAAGCGCCGGCTCGGTTCCGTTCATGTCCTTCCGCATTGCGCCGGCGTAGTGCCTTAAGTCGCCGATGACCTGTGCCGCCATGGCCATCAACCTTTCCAGGTCGACGTTTAAGGGATTGTCTTCGGAGGCTTTTTTTCGGACTGCGCTCAGTGCAAGCTTCAGGCCGATATACGGTTGCAGCGCTGTATCGTGGAGGTCCATCGCCATTCTTCGGCGTTCCAGCGATGCTGCCTCCGATGCCATCCTGTCGAGAAGATCGATGTTCTCGATCATGGGAAATGCCTGGGCAACGATATGAGCAAGAAACAGCGCATCCGATTTTCCGAGCGCGGTCTCCGAGGAGGCGACGAAGATACGGCCTTCCTCTGTCCTCATCGACAGCGGCACACTAATAAAGGAACGTGCTTCCAGAAGTTCCGCCAGGCTGTCGGCGGCCTTGTCGGAGTGGTGGACCCAGGTGCTTGTCCCGCTGTCGGACGCCAGGTAACCGATCGGCGTGTCTGACAATTTCCAGCGCCGGCGCGCATGGACCAGAATATGTTCCCGGGGGAACAACGTAAACGGCGCCGCCGCTTCCGCGCTGATCGGGCTGGCGCTGACCGATGTCCTCGGCTTGGTTCTCCTTATCGACCGCAAGGTGTGACTTCCGGTCTCCTTATCGCGCATGATGACGATGCAGCAGTCGGCCTTGAAGAAGTCTTGCGTCTTTTCGAGGACGGATGTGATGGTGTTATCCACCCCAAAGCGTGGATTCGACAACTGGCTCACGTCGCGCAGCATAGCCAGCCGGCGCTTGAGGCGCACTTTCGATTCCCCCCAGTGCGCGCTCAGATATCCGAGCGAGAGAAGAAAGATCGTGCGCAGCAACAGTCGTGTCAACTCGTTTTCGGTTTCCAGCAGCAAACCGGTGGCTGCGAACAATGAAGTGGAAGCAAGCGTAACCCGTGCGCCTTCTTCCAGTCCCCAGCGAAAGGAAGAAGTAAGGATCGCAAAAAAGAAGAAGAGAAAATAAAAACTATTGATGCCGCCGGTGAACAGGATAATCAGAGCGAACCAGATAACATCCAGCCAGTGTATGGCTTTGCCATAGAAAGTAGGTTTCTTTAGTGTCGTGCAGACGTAGATGACGACGCTATAACCGACATAACAAATAAAGACGCTTAGTGTGACCGTGTCGATTGCGTCGAGTGCTTCCGGATCGACGAAGATTGCCAGCAATCCTGACACCGCCAGCAGCAAGCGCATTCGACCAATCAGCAATGCGTCTGTGGCGTCTTCGGATACTCCGGAATAAACCTCATGATTAGGGCCAGCTAGCGTACAAGATTTCTGATCTTGCGCCTGACTATTGAGCATGGTGCTTCCCTCAATTCTTTTTGCGTGAAACAACGACTTTCACTATGGGATTGCTACGTTGCTCGAATAAAATAAAAATAAAATATTTTTAGTGCAACTTTTACATAAATCAAAGTGCATATCACCAGATTAGGTATACGCCAGTGTATTGTTAGATGTATGCACTTCTTTGTTTCACATCAAAATGTCATGAGAACCGCGGTCCAAAACGGTGCAGCTCTGGGCTAGCTAAACGGATGAACGACGTCACTAATGCGCTCTGGAAATTGAAATGGCCTGTGGCGTATGAAAGTGGAAGTCCACAGGATAAGAAAGTTGATTGCTACTGGCCTGTACTAATGGTCTGAATTAAAAGTCCGGCGTGCTGCCAACTCATTCCGCAAGAAAATTTAGCAATGCCCGGTTCACCTCAAGCACCGCTTCATTCTGCACCCAATGTGCAACATCGCGGATGCGGTGTATGCGAACGCGCGGCGCGAACTCATCCAGCCGTTCGAGCAACTCGGTTCCCAATGCGGGATCGCGTTCGCCCCAGATCACCAGCGTCTCGGCGCGGGTGCGCACCTTGCGTGCGAGCGCAAAACCGCTGCCGGTATTCGCGCGGTAGTAGTTGAGACTGGCGGTGAGTGCGCCTGGCCGCGACATTGATGCGACATATTCGTCGATGTGGGTGGCCGAGTAGGTATCTTTGCGTGCCGGCGTGTGCGTGAAGATGCGGCGCAATAGCATGAAATCGTGTGCCGCCAGGGCGCGTTCCGGAAGCAGCGGCAGCTGGAAGAAGCCGGCATACGCACTGCGCAGCATCTGCGGCGGCCGGCGCACTTTTTCCAGGAAACGCTGCATATGCGGCGCGTTGAGGATCACGAGCTTGTCCAGCAGCTCGGGGTATTCGCCGGCGAAGGTCCACGCGATGACACCGCCCCAGTCGTGGCCGACGATATGCGCGCGCGGCTGTCCGGTGTGCCGCACCAGCGCGGCAATGTCATCGACCAGATGGCGCAGGTGATAGGGTTCGCGGCCGGCAGGACGGTCGGACAGATTGTAGCCGCGCAGGTCGGGTGCCAGGACGGAGAATCCGGCGTCGGCGAGCGGACCGATCTGGTGCCGCCATGTGGTCCAGTTTTCGGGAAAGCCATGCAGCAGGATCACCGGCGGCCCTTCACCGGCGCGCGCCACATGCAGGTTCACGCCGGCGGCCCGGACCTGCTCATGCCGTACGCCAACATCCCCTGCGGCTGTCATGCCTTCCCGATGAGCATGGTGCCGGCCAGGATGCCGGTGCCGGAAACGAGGAACAGCCACCATGCGGGATGACGCTTGCCTGCCGTCGCAACGATCACCACGCCGCTGAGAATGACAGTGGCGCCGATGAGCATGCCGACCATCCTCGGCGTGGCGGACGTGCCTGCCAGCGCCGCCACGACCGCGGCGAAGCCCCACCATGCAAGGCTGGTCAGGTGCCAGGCGAAGCGCAGCATCTGCTCGGTGTAGCGGCGGTCGTTATGGAGCAGCGGCAGATTGGGCAATGCGAAAAGCCGGCTGAACACCACGCGCTCACCGAGGTAGGAGTGAGCGCAGCCGATGAAGATCAGGACAGCGGCCGAACAGAAAAGCAGGACGGGGATCATGACAGGCTCGCTTGGAGTAAATGGTTGCGGATGGGACGGCGGCCGGCATCGTCGTTCTTATTTCGTGGCCTTCGCCGCTTTCAGATACGCACCCAGCTTTTCCGACATCTGTTCGCCCAATGCGGCAAGTCCGCTGCCGGGGCGCACCATCACTTCGAAATCGGTGATCAGGCCGTCGTCGTTGAAGCGGATCAGATCGATGCCTTTCACGTCGCGCGTACCGACGCGGGCGCTGAACTCCAGCGCGACATTGTGCGGGTCCGAGCTGAATTGCCGGTGATAGCGGAAATCCTCGAATACCGTCAGCACCGTGCGCAGCGCGGTTGCGAGCGTATCGCCGCCGGCATACGGATGAAACGCCATCGGTGACCGGAATACCGCATCCGGGTGGATGATGTCGTTCAATTCCCTCATGTCGGCGATCGATACCATGTGGTGCCACTTGTCGAGCGAAGCTTGTACAGCTGGTGCGAGTTGCATCTTTGTCTCCTAAGAGCGTCTAACAAAATGCCTCTGGCTGCGTTGCGTCTCCTTGTCGTACGTCAGTACTGCCTGCGTCGACGCGCCTTGCCGGAGAGCGCGAAGCCGGCGCTTCGCTCATTTTGTTAGACGCCCTAAAAAGTGGAATAAGAAAATCAGGCGGAAGGCAGCATGCCCGGCAAGGCTTCGATGAAGAAATCGGCCTGCAGTTTCGCGCCCGGCTGCACATCGTATTGCGCAAAGTCGCGCATGCCGGCGGCGAGAAGCACTTCGTCATCGATGAAGAACTTGCCGGTGCAGCGCTTGGCGGGCTGCGACAGTATCCAGTGCGCCGCGTCGGCCATGATCTCCGGCTTGCGCGATGCATTCATCATGTCCTGTCCGCCGATCTCGTTGGCGACGGCGGCGGTGGCGATCGCGGTGCGCGGCCAGAGCGAATTCGCGGCCACGCCCTGCTCGCGAAACTCGGCTGCGAAGGCGAGGGTGAACAGGCTCATGGTGTACTTCGCGATCGTGTAG
>NZ_DAIUCO010000118.1:0-15377 GCF_036846085.1 Noviherbaspirillum sp.
GTGCGACGGAGGGAGGGATTGTTGGGCAGGGTCGCGGGGAAACTTGTGCGGTCCGCCGCATCGCATCAGCTGAGTGCCCCGCTTTCTCCATTGGTGAAATAAGAGCCGCATGACATGCCTGCGCTGACGTGCACCCTACGCCTCCCCCTACGAGGGGGAGGGAACTTTACGGAAGAAAATGAGCAATCAGTATTGATTTATCCGCAGTGGAAAAAATACTTTTCTCACGCCTTTGCCGCAATCAGCCTACCCAGCTTCTCCACCCCATCACGAATCCGCTCCGGCGGCACCGTGACGAAGCTCAAACGCAAGGTATTGGTTTCCGGAACGTTCGCATAAAACGACGTACCGGGTACGAATGCCACATGCTGCGCAATCGCTTCCTCCAGCAGTTTCATGCTGTCGATATGCTTCGGCAGCGTCACCCAGATGAACATGCCGCCTTCCGGCCGCGTCCAGGTCGCCGATTTCGGGAAGAACTCGTCCATCGCCGACAGCATGACCTGGCATCGGTCCGCATACAGCGCGCGGATGGTCGGAATATGCTGGGTGAGGAAACCGTCCTTGACCACTTCATGCACGACCATCTGCGTGAGTTGCGACGTGTGCAGGTCCGCAGCCTGCTTGGCCTGCTCCAGCTTGCGCACCAGCGGAACCGGGGCCACCACGTAGCCGAGGCGGATGCCCGGCGTGAGCACCTTCGAGAAGGAGCCCATGTAGATCACCCCATGCGGATTCATGCCGAGCATCTTCGGCAGCGGCTCGCCGCGATAGCTGAGCGCGCCGTAGGGATCGTCTTCGATCAGCGGCAAGCCCAGTCGGGCACAGGTCTCGACCAGCGCCAGACGGCGCTCCACCGACAAGGTTCGGCCGGTCGGGTTCTGGAAATTCGGCAGCGCATACAGCAGCCTTGCGCCTTGCGCGATTGGCGCCACCGTTTCCGGCAGCAGGCCGCCGTCATCGGTCGGCACCGAGACGAATTCAGGTTCGTACACCGAAAACGCCTGCAGCGCGCCGAGATAGCTGGGCGTTTCGACCAGCACCTTGCTGCCCTGGTCGATCAGCACCTTGGCCAGCAGGTCGAGCGCCTGCTGGGAGCCGGATGTCATCAGCACCTGTTCCGGCAGGATGCGCACGCCGTCCGTCGACAAATGATCCGCGACCCATTCGCGCAGCGGCGCGTAGCCATCGCTCGGTCCGTATTGCAGCGCCACACTGCCTTGGCGCGACAGTACCGCGTCGAATGCCTCGCGCATGCGCTCCACCGGGAAGGTTGCCGGTGACGGCAGTCCACCGGCGAACGAGGTGATCTCGGGTCGCATCGTGACTTTGAGAATTTCTCTGATGACCGAGCTTTGCAGTTGTTCCGCGCGACGGGAAAACTGCCACTGCATGGGCGCCGGATGTTCGATTTTCATTGCTTGTCTCCCTTTGATTGGGCTTCGGGTTGCGGGGAATACGGCGTCATTGCAGGCTCAGGCGATCTCCGCAATCAATTCGATCTCGACGCAGGCGCCCATTGGAATTTGCGCGACACCGAAAGCCGAACGGGCATGCTTGCCCTGCTCGCCGAAAACGTCGAACAACAGTTCGGACGCGCCGTTGGTAACCAGGTGCTGTTCCGTATATTCGCCTGTCGAATTCACCAGGCTCATGACTTTGACGATGCGCTTGACGCGATTGAGGTCACCGCCGCAGGCATCCTGCAGCGTGGCGATCAGGTCGATTGCGACGGCGCGGGCGGCTTGCTTGCCTTCTTCCGTCGACATGTCTTTGCCGAGTTGGCCAACCCAGGGTTTGCCATCCTTCTTGGCGATATGGCCTGACAGGAAGACCGTGCTGCCTGTCTGTGCATGCATGACATAGGCCGCGACAGGTTTTGCCACCGGTGGCAATTCGATATTCAAGGCTTTGAGTTTTTCATAAAAGGACATCGGCAACTCCGAAAATTGTCATTGCGGCAAGGGTGGGATAAATAATTGCGCCGCGGTTTTGAGCCGCACATTCTACTCCCGTCGGGCATCGGCAGCGAGCCAAACCGGCCCCGCCGCTCTCACGACCGGACCGGCGCCTGGCGTTGTATTCCCGCCCGCCGTCCGACCGCCACCACCGCGATCACCGCCATGGCAAACAGGAAATGTGCCGTATCCAGCGCTTCGCCGAGAATGACGGCCGCTCCCGCCAGCGTGAGGAAGGGCTGCAGCAACTGCACCTGGCCGACGCGCGCAATGCCGCCGAGCGCCAACCCCTTGTACCAAAAGAAAAAGCCGATGAACATCGAGAACAGCGACACATAGGCGAAACCGACCCAGGCCTGCGGCGACGCACTGATGCCGTATGTCCAGCCGAGCCAGATAGTGACCGGCAGCAGCACCGGCATGGACAGCACCAGCGCCCAGGAAATCACCTGCTGGCCACCCATGGATTGCGACAGGCGGCCACCCTCGGCATAGCCCATCGCCGCCGCGACCACGGCGGCAAACAGTGCAAGGTCGGCGACATGCAGGCCGCCCCCGCCCTGCCAGAAGGCGAAGCCGATCACGATGCCGCTGCCGGCCAGTGCGGCGACCCAGAATCCAGTCGAGGGCCGCTCGCCGAAACGCAGGGCACCGAACAGCGCGGTTGCCAGCGGCAGGATGCCAATCACGATCGCGCCATGCGACGCCGGCACATAATGCATGGCCACTGACGAGAACACCGGGAAACCGACCACCACACCGAGCGAGGTAATCGCCAGCGCTTTCCATTGCGCCCCCGTCGGACGCGGCGCATCTACCCACCACAACAGCAATGCCGATCCGACGGCTGCCACCACCGCCCTGCCGAGCGCGACGAGCACCGGATTCAGCTCCGCCACCGCGATACGGGTGAACGGCAGCGTCAGGCTGAAGATCGCCACGCCGATCAACCCCAGCCACATGCCTTTCGTTTCCTGGTTCATCTTCGATGCCCTCATAGCCAGATCGCCATCGCGGAGTAGATCGTCAACACAATCATGACACCGCAGAATACCCGCTGCCACAACAACCGCTTCAGGTAACGGCGCAAGGCTGCACCGGTGCCGGCCCAGATTGCGATGCAGGGGAGATTGACGATGCAGAATATCGCGGAGAACAGTAATACCGCGAACCACGCCGGCTGCAGTGCCGGCATGAAGGCGGATGCGCCGGTCACCGCCATGACCCATCCTTTCGGGTTGACGAACTGGAACAGGGCAGCACCAGTGAAGGACATCGGTTTTACGTCCGCATGGTCATTGCGGTTGAAAGCCATGCCGCGCAGCTGCCAGGCGAGATACAGCAGATAGGCGGAACCAGCCGCCTTCAGAAAGCCGTGCAGCCATGGGGCCGCCAGCAGGAGGCTGCCAATGCCGGCCGCGCACATCGCCAGCATCGAACCGAATCCGACGGTGATGCCCAGCATATGGGGAATGGATCGCTTGAAGCCGAACATGATGCCCGAGGAGGTCAGCATGATGTTGTTTGGCCCCGGCGTGATCGAGGAAACGAAAGCAAACAGTGCCAGCGGTAGCAGGGATTCCATGGTGTTCTCTTTCAAGCGGCCTGGCCGATGTCGCTGTGCGTCGGGTTGGTAAGAATGCGGGCGAACTGGTCATGATCGACGTTGCCGCCGCACAGCGGCAGTCCGACTTTTTTGCCTCGCAGATGGTCTCTCATCTGCAATGCCGCCGCCAGCGGCGCGGCGCCTGCCCCTTCGGCGAGGTTGTGGGTGGCGAGGTAATACAGCCGCATGGCGGCTGCAACCTCGTCGTCCGTGACAGCCACGATGTCATCCGCGTGGCGCAGGATGAGATCCAGTGATTCGTCATCCGGCACGCGGCACGCCATGCCGTCCGCGATCATCGTCGTCACCGGCGATTCCAGCTTGCGCTTCTGTTCGAAGGAAAGCTTGTAGGCCAGCGCATGGGCGGACACCACGCCGATGATCCGGGTACGCAGGCCAAGCGCATTGCGGGCGGCGATCGCCCCGCAGATACCCGATCCCTGCCCTACCGACACCAGCACGACGTCGAGATCCGGCCTGGCCGTCATCAGCTCCATCCAGTAACTGGCGACACCACGCACGAGGTCGCGGTGATAGGACGGGATCATGTGCAACCCGCGTTCCTCGGCGAGGCGCACCGCATGCTCGCGGCTTTCCTGGAATTCCCGTCCGTGTTCGATCAGCTCGACGCCAAGTCCCCGCATCGCCGCATTTTTTTCCCTGCTGTTCCCGTGCGGGACCACGATGGTCGCCTGCAAGCCGTGGCGCCGAACGGCGAATCCGACTGATTGCCCGTGATTGCCCCGGGTGGCCGAAATCACGCCCGCCACCTGCGGCAGCCGTTGCCGGAGTTCGTGCATGTACACCAGCCCGCCGCGAACCTTGAAGGCGCCGGTCGGCGTGTGATTCTCATGCTTGATCCATGTTTCGGTGCCGAGTGCTTCGTTCAGCAAGGGCCAGCTGTATTGCGGCGTCGCCGGCATGGCGCCATACACAATCGCCGCGGCGGATTGGAGCTCTTCCAGGGTAGGCAGGGTGGCAGCCATGTCAGGACAACCTTGGGCAAATGGTGAGGCATGGACAACGAGTCATGGCGGCTTCTCCTTTGTTCTTTGATGAGGTATCCTAGCCGACATCACCAGTACAGTACCTGTACGCTTTCCCAATTAATCCCAACTACTGTCACGGCAAAATGACCAATACAGTCCGCCTGCACAAAGTCCCTACCCTTGATGCCGCACCCCAGGTACTGTCCCGCAATGCCGGCGAATCCCTGGTGGACCAGATCGTCCGTGCAGTGCAGTCGCGCATCGACGACAAGCTGTTGCGTACCGGTGCGCGCATGCCGTCGATACGCCTGTTCGCGGATACGCACAGGGTGTCGCGCTTTACCGTGGTGGAAGCCTATGACCGGCTGGTGGCGCAGGGTTTCCTCGAATCGCGGCGCGGCTCCGGCTTTTATGTGCGGGAACGTTCGCCGATGATTGCCGCAGGCGCCGCCGCGTCCCGCACCCGGGAAACGCCGCCACCGCAGCTTGATGTGGTCTGGCTGGTGCGCAACATGTTCCGCCAGCATCCGGCGGAAAGCATGCCGGGTTCCGGTCTTCTACCCGGCGATTGGCTGGACGGTGAGCTGGTCGCCAATGCACTGCGCGCAGTCAGCCGGCAAAACCAGAATCTATTGCTGCAATATGGCAACCCGCAGGGATTTCTGCCGCTGCGCCAGCAGCTGCAACTCAAGCTGGCCGAGCTGGAAATCGCCGCCGCGCCGGAGCAGTTCGTTACCACCGCCGGCGTCACACAGGCGCTGGACCTGATCGCACGCCACTTCCTGCAGCCGGGCGACACGATCTTCGTCGACGACCCGGCATGGTTCCTGATGTTCGGCTCCTTTGCCATGCTCGGCGCGAAGGTGGTCGGCATTCCGCGCCTGCCGGATGGTCCCGATGTGGCAAAGCTTGCCGAACTGGCGGCCTTGCACAAACCCAAGCTGTATGTCATCAACTCGGTGCTGCACAACCCGACCTCCACTTCGCTGTCGGCGGCAAAGGCCTTCCAGGTACTGAAAATCGCCGAACAGCATGACTTCACCATCGTCGAGGACGACATCTATTGCGACATGCATCCGGGCAGCGCGGTCCAGCCGGCGACACGCATTGCGGCACTCGACCAGCTCCAGCGCGTGATTTACCTCGGAGGCTTTTCCAAGACGCTGGCCGCCAACCTGAGAGTGGGGTTCATCGCCACGTCGGCCGACATGGCGGTACGGCTTTCGGACCGGAAAATGCTTTCCGCGCTGACCACCTCGGAAATCGGCGAGCGGGTCGTCTACAAGATCCTGTCCGAAGGTCATTACCGCAAGCACGTGGACCGCTTGCGCGGCAAGCTCGACGCGGTCCGAGAGAAAACCATCAAGCAGCTTGAACGGGCCGGATTGACGGTGGATATCGCGGCGCCGGCAGGCATGTTCGTCTGGGCGGACGCCGGCTGCGACACCAATCTCCTTACCGAGAAAGGCATGGAGCAAGGCTACCTGCTGGCGCCCGGCAGCCTGTTTTCGCCCGCTCAGCTGCCATCCACGCGCATGCGGATCAACGTCGCCTGCATGTCCGACCCGGGCGTGCTGCGCTCCATGGAGCGTGAAATACGCCAATTCCGCCAGGGTTGAAATTCCTGATTGCATCCCCATCTGCCGGGAAATTGCCATTCCTGCACCGTCCGGTGCCGGAATGGCGGTTCGCCCACTGATAACATGATTTGCGAGGTCAATATGGTTGTATCCGAAAAGCAAACGCTCGGTTTTCAAGCGGAAGTCAAACAGCTGCTGCAGTTGATGATTCATTCCTTGTATTCGAACAAGGAAATTTTCCTGCGGGAGCTGGTTTCCAATGCCTCCGACGCGGCCGACAAACTGCGTTTTGAATCCATCAATAACAATGCGCTGTTTGAAAACGATCCCGATCTGAAGATCAGGATCACCTACGACAAGGCAGCCCGGACAATCACCATTGCCGACAACGGCATCGGCATGAGCCGCGACGAAGCGATCGAGCATCTCGGCACCATCGCGAAATCCGGCACCAAGGAATTCTTCTCCAAGCTGTCGGGTGACCAGCAGAAGGATGCGGCGCTGATCGGCCAGTTTGGCGTCGGTTTCTACTCCGCCTTCATCGTTGCCGACAAGATTACGGTTGAAACCCGCCGTGCCGGCCTGCCGGCCGATGCCGGGGTGCGCTGGGAATCGGCGGGCGAAGGCGACTTCAGCATCGAGCCGATCGACAAGCCGTCCCGCGGCACCGACATCACGCTGCATCTGCGCGAAGGCGAAGACGAGTTCCTGTCCTCCTGGAAGCTGAAATCCATTATCCGCAAGTATTCCGACCACATCTCGCTGCCGATCGTGATGCAGAAAGAGGAATGGGACGACGAAAAGAAGGAAAACGTCCTGCGCGACGAATTCGAAACCGTCAACCAGGCCAGCGCGCTCTGGGCGCGAAGCAAATCCGACATCACGCCGGAGCAGTACACCGAGTTCTACAAGCATGTCGCGCACGACTTCGATGCGCCGCTTGCCTACACCCACAACCGGGTGGAAGGTCGCAGCGAATACACGCAACTGCTCTACATCCCTGCCCATGCTCCCTTCGACCTCTGGGACCGCAACAAGCGCGGCGGCATCAAGCTGTATGTGAAGCGGGTCTTCATCATGGACGACGCCGAGCAGCTGATGCCGGTGTACCTGCGCTTCGTGAAAGGCGTGATCGATTCCGCCGACCTGCCGCTGAACGTGTCTCGCGAAATCCTGCAGGAGTCGCGCGACGTGCGCGTCATCCGCGAAGGATCGACCAAGCGGGTGCTCGGCCTGCTGGAGGAACTGGCCGACAGCGACGACCAGGCGCAGAAGGACAAGTACGCCACCTTCTGGAAGGAATTCGGCCAGGTGCTGAAGGAAGGCATCGGCGAAGACCAGACGAACAAGGAGCGCATCGCCAAGCTGCTGCGCTTTGCATCCACGCACAACGACAACGATGCGCAGACCGTGTCGTTCGCCGATTACATCGGCCGCATGAAGGAAGGCCAGGACAAGATTTACTACGTCACCGCCGAGTCCTACGCGGCAGCAAAGAACAGCCCGCACCTGGAAATCTTCCGCAAGAAAGGCGTGGAAGTGCTGCTGCTGACCGACCGCGTCGACGAATGGATGCTGTCCTTCCTGCATAACGTGGAAGACAAGGAACTCGTATCCGTGGCCAAGGGCGATCTCGATCTCGGCAAGCTGGAGGACGAGGCCGAAAAGAAGCAGCATGAGGAAACCGAGAACCAGTACAAGGATCTCGTCGAGAAGATGAAAACCGCGCTGGCCGACAAGGCCAAGGATGTGCGCGTCACCTTCCGGCTGACCGACTCGCCTGCCTGCCTCGTGGCCGACGAGCATGAATTGTCCGGCAACCTGTTGCGCATGCTGAAAGCCGCCGGCCAGAATGCGCCGGAGTCCAAGCCGATCCTGGAAATCAATCCGAACCATGCGCTCGTGCAACGGCTGAAGTACGAAGACGCCAAGTTCAACGACTGGTCGCATATCCTGTTCGACCAGGCGACGCTGGCGGAAGGCGGCAACCTCACCGACCCGGCCGCGTTCGTAAAGCGGTTGAATGAGATGCTGCTGGGGATGGCGGGCAAGTAATTATCCCTTAGCCTCCTGCGGAAATAAGAACCGCCGCATGCTCGCTGGCATGCGGCGGTTTTGTTTGCGCGACGAAAATGATGGGGACTTCGCTCATGGCGCGTTCGCCAACGGGTTGCACATCGACCAACGAATGATTCTCTGAAAAAGCCGTCGCCTTTCAATGAGCCACCGCCGAAAATGTAACGAATGTTGCCGTCAGTAACAATTTGATCGTCCCACGATTTCACGAATTGGCTTACCTTCACGAGGATCATTGCCATTCAAAGCCAGTTGCCATGACGCCTTTTACACGCGACGAAGCCATAAGGCTTATTGAGGAATACAGAACGGCTTGTACGCTGCAAGGAGCCGACAATACCCGGGCCAATGCGATTCATTCAATCGTTTCCCGGCATGCGATTCAAAACAAACGGGAAAAACAATTCTGGACGCTGTGCGACCAGTTCAATTTCGGTCAGATCGCCCAGGACCAGTACTATCTTGGGCTGATTGACATTCTGACCGCGAGCGTCGATGACCGAACAATTCCACTTCGCACCCGTGTTACGGGCAATACCTGACAAGGTGCGGCCACGGGAATATCAAGCCGAGTCAAGAGTGCATCGCACGATAAATTGCCTGATGGGCAGGAACAGTGAAAGTGCTGCTTCGACTTCACGTCCTTTTGAACCCGGCAAAGGCACGGACGGGACACCGTAGTACATCGCCGACAAAAAAGCTCGCCTCGGCGAGCTTTTTACATGGGACCAGCAATAGGAAATTCAGGTTTTACGGCGCCGTGCCGCGAATACCGCCACCAAACCCAAGCCCAGCATTGCCACCGTGCCCGGCTCGGGTACGGCATTGACGGTCACGTTGTCGAGAATGCCGTCCAGGCTTGCAGTGCGGTTGGTGCTAACGTCCGAAAATCGGAGAGTCGCCTGTGCGCCATCCGCGAAAAATGCATATCGAAACAAGCCGAGCGCCTTGGACGGATTGGAATCGGTCACGCCCAGGCTGCCCAGGGACGTGACGCCGTTGGCGCCCAGCACGTCTGCCAAAAGGCTTTGGGTGCCGTTGGCCGTCACGCCGTAATTGAAGCTCACTTCGTATCTTGCGCCTGCGGTTGTATTGAAGGACTGGAAAATCGAGCCGTTCGGCGTAGTTTCACCGGCATTGAAAGCGATGGCATACGTGCCGTTTACCGCTGCGCTGCCGCCGCCGAACCAGAAGTCGCCGCCTTGTGACGTAACGTAATACACATTGCCGGTTTTCACCCATGGAGCCATGGTGCCAGCCTCGAAGTTGCCATTGGAAATGATGGCGGCGCTGGCAGCGTTTGTTGCCAGCAGGGAGGCGATGGCCAATATGCTTTTCATCTTCATCACAGCTTTTCCTCAAGAATAGAATCAATAGATGATTAAAAGCAATATTTATACCGGGAAATTTAGTTGTTCATAATCAAATGCTTGAGATTTCTTCGAAGAAAAATCGATTTGAACTGTAAATTTTTTCGACATCTACCACGGCATGGTAAAAGACGTAGAAACATAGCGTTGCGGCTGCAAATTACCGATGCCGGGCAGATCGCACCAATTGCAGAAGCTCAATTGCGATCAAGATCGGATAATCTAAAGTTATTACCGCATTAAATTAAATAACTCATCGTCATTCACATATTACATATCACCCATCACGAATTGAAATTGGGAAAGCTGTCTGGCCATACCTATATTGTCTACATCAATGAACGATACAAAAGAGAACGCCATGACAACTTTTACCTCCCCTGCCGCTAACCGGTCTTTTGCTTTCCTGGGTACCTTTATCGATGCGATGGAAAAAGCCATTTCGATGTCGAGAGCGGTACACCATGACACCCCTAGTGCGGATGACATCAAGCGTGTACGCGCGATCGCGGAAACCATCTAAAGAAGCATTCTTATCATCGTAATGCCGGGCCGGTTTACCTGAATTGCCTTATTCAGAACCGGCACCGAATGCCATGGCAGGGGCACCATGAGTGGCCCAACGAACCGGTTGGGCGCATGGGAGCCCCGTACGCAAAGTCTGCCCGGCGCTTTCGATTACCACGGCATCCAGTCTCAATCCATCCAATCATGCGCCCAAGCAGCAGATCGGGCGCATTTATATGTGCTTGCGGATACGCTTTCCCTCTGACCGAATCAGAAACACCCCGCTGGCGATGATGATTGTCGCGCCGGCCAGCGTGTAGTGATCGGGAAGCACTCGCCATACCAGCCAATCCATGCCGGCCGCCCACGCCAGGGCGGTGTATTCAAATGGGGCAACCGCTGACCCTTCGCTGTGGCGGAAAGCTTCGGTGACAAGGACCTGGCCAAGGAACCCGGTTACAGCAAGGGTGCCCAGCAATGGCAGGTGCGCAGTGTCGAACGAGACCCAGCCAGGGGCAGCAAACAACCCGGCGCCGATGGCAAGTGCGAGCGTGAGCCAGAAGACCATGCTCTCGCCCGAATCGGTGGGACTCAGAACACGTACCGTGATTGCCAGCATTGCGTAGCAGGAAGCCGAAGCCAGCACCGCCAACGCGGCCAGGCTGAGCAGGCCATCGCCACCGGGCCGCAGCACCACCAGCACGCCGAGCATTCCGCCGGCAATCGCATACCAGCGCGCCGGCGTAATTTTTTCCTTCAAAATCAACGCGGACATGGCCGTGATCAGCAGCGGTGAAACAAAGAAAATCGTGTAGGCCTCGGCCAGCGGCAGGCTGCGCAGGGCGAACACGAATAGCGACAGCATCAGGATGGCAAGCATGCCGCGCAACAAATGCAGCGGCCATCGCACCCTGAGTAACGAAGGCAAGGCGCGCCGCCAGATGACCCAGGCACACACCAGCGGCAGTGAAGACAAACCACGCAAGGCTGCAATCTGCAGGGGCGGATAGTGCGCGGCGAGCAGTTTCATCACGCTGTCCATCAACGCGAATAGCACGACGGCGATGAGCATCGCGGCGATGCCGCGCAAATTATTGTTTTGAAGAGACAAAGTGAGGTTCGGTACGAAAAAGGGGCATTTTCGCACTGTTTCCTTGGCGGGCATGTCGCCTCGGGACTGATTGACGCCCTGCCATGTCGACAGCCGTTACCCGAACAAGCCATCGGCCTGCGCGCACGAAGTCATTTTCCAACCGGCTGCGCGATGATAGTATGCGAAACGACTACAAATCATATATCCGACACAAACATGGGCATCCTGAAAATTTCCGAACAAATGCACGAAAACCTGCGCGCCACCAGCGCAGCGCTCAGTCGTTCCATTAATGCCCAGGCCGAGCACTGGCTTCGGGTCGGCATGCTGGCCGAGCTGAATCCCAATCTGAGCTATGGAGAGATCTGCCAATTGCTGATCCGGGCACATCAATCCGGAGATCTCAATCCACCCCTGATCCAGTCCGCCGCCGTATCAGAGGCCGCATGATGGTACGAAATAAGGCTCCCATCAGGTCTCAGGGAGAGATTGGGATGGCACGGCGTGCAGGCGCCCTGGCGGCAGACGTGCTCAGGATGATCGCGGAACATGTCCGGCCCGGGATCACGACGGGCGAACTCGACAGGATCTGCCATGACTACATCGTCGATGAACTGAAGGTTACTCCCGCCAACGTCGGCTACAACGGCTATCCCAAGACCATCCTTACCTCGGTCAACCATGTCGTTTGCCATGGGATACCCTCCGACAAGCGCCTGAGGGATGGCGACATCATCAATATCGACGTCGCAGTCATCAAGGACGGCTGGTATGGCGATACCAGCCGCATGTATTTTGTCGGCGACCCGGGGATTCTCGCCAAGCGCCTGGTGCGCGCGACATATGAAGCACTGCGTGCCGGCATCCTGGCGGTTCGCCCGGGAGCAACCCTGGGTGATGTCGGTCACGCCATCCAGACCGTCGCCCACAGCGAGGGATTCAGCGTCGTGCGCGAATACTGCGGCCACGGCATCGGGACCGTCTACCATGACGAACCGCAGGTGCTGCACTATGGCCGGCCGGGCACTGGCCTGGTGCTTGAGCCCGGCATGATCTTCACGATCGAGCCAATGCTCAACGCGGGCAAACCGGGAACGAAGGAATTGGCCGACGGCTGGACGGTCGTGACGACGGACCGCTCGCTGTCTGCGCAGTGGGAGCACATGGTGGCCGTGACAGAAAGCGGATTCGAGATCCTGACTTCCTGGCCCGACGGATATGGGGACTATTCGCCCATCACAACCGAAGCATCGCTTTTGGCCGACGCATCATCGTAGTCACAGGAGCAGGCAAGCCTATCCAATGGAAACCTGATTGATATGTGATAGCGGGCTATTTTGCGGATGAGCGAAATCGATTCATGAAGTCCAAAGTCCGAATGCCGGACTTTGGACTTTTTACCAAGGGCTCGAAATAAGCGTCTCGCACAGTGATGAATATTGCGGCGATGCCGACATGACATCAGTAGGCAGCAGTCGCACACCACGATTCGCCAATAGCGTGCGCAACGATCAATCGGTAGTCTGATCACGATAGAACAGGCGATTTTCCTCCTCGGCTGGGTAACGTCATCCGAGCGCAATCAAAAGCTTCGGTTGCAGCGACGTAGCATGAGCAATCCCATCAACGCGATGCCGATCAATGCCACGGACGATGGCTCCGGCACCTGTCTCGGTGCGGTGAATCGGGCGTACAGGCCGATGGTGTTGGTACTTCCCTCCTGGCTGATGAACGAGTTCGCCAGGTTGACACCATTGTCGGAGAATCCAAGCAGCTGGAGCGTAAAGGGAAGGCCGCCGACCGTGAAAAGGGATGTCAGATCCAGGTTTTGGAAGGTAATCCGATCGGCGCAGGGGTTGTTGGGGGGAGACGGATAAGTACATGGAGCCTGGTTCGGGGTTTCATCGATGAGGAACCGGAATGCAAATCCTTGTTGCGAAGGTGTCGCACCGGTCACCGTCGTCGCCAATGAAAGATCCACGCTTGAGGACGCGGTCCCGGCAAAAACCGGATTGTTGTAGTGTCGCAGGTCACCCAGTTTGAAGGTTGTGTCGGAGGTATAGGTCCCTGCCGGCGGATTGGCCGGATTGAACCCGAGGCCGCTTTGTGATCCGAAAAAACTGGCTGGGTCGCCCCAGCGCACGTCAACATAT
Source organism: Noviherbaspirillum sp. (assembly GCF_036846085.1). NCBI lineage: Bacteria > Pseudomonadati > Pseudomonadota > Betaproteobacteria > Burkholderiales > Oxalobacteraceae > Noviherbaspirillum > Noviherbaspirillum sp. The sequence goes on from NZ_DAIUCO010000118.1 coordinate 13,333, forward strand.
TGACCGTTATTGTTGTTGTAATTGATGTCCGATCCACCGACAGCGTTGCTCCACACAGGGACCGTTTGGGTGATCTGGATTGTGGCAGCGCCGGCCAGCGACGACAAAGACGCGAATGCGGCATACAGGACAAGTTTGGAAATGGTTTTCATTGCGCTCTTCCTTGGTTAACGATTTTGTAGGAAATGGCTTACGGGGACCAACCATTCCTCCCCCGCTTAGCACAAAGAGCAATGTTTGTGCCGAATTTTTTTCTATTTAAAATCAGTTAGTTAAAAGGGCACCAACTTGAAGCCCACCGCGATCTGTAAGAAATTCCGGCAGACGACGATCGCGATCGCCTCGCCGGCGTTCTGGTCATATGCAAATATTTATCGTGTTTGCGAAAGAGTAAAAACCCTGCCTAACGTCGCTACGAAACCCCGCGAACTGATTCACTCTTCGCCGTCGTATTCGGCAGATGTTCAATGTAGGCACGCCGAACCGACTCAGCGGTGCAAAGCGGACGACCAGCGGGAGATGCGTATGTAATTTTCTTGCGGTGCGCTGATGTACGACGAGTCGTCGCGGAGCAATGTGCGGATAGGTTTCAGGTTTTGAACCAAGTCTCGGCCTAGGCCAACAACACCCTTTTCGCACGGGTAGCTATTGGCCTTCTGAGCGGAGACTCCAGGTGAACGGCCTCTCATATTTCCTGCGCGCATCCTTTCAGGCCGAGCGATGCGAAGCAGTCGATGTAGTACAACTCACGGTGCTGCGGTTTCGATCAAGGATCGGCCCTCCGGCAGTTTAGCGCGGCGCTGCCAGGTTCATCGTCCAGTACTGCTTGTACGTTGACATGGCATTCTGCGCACAGGCCACACCTACTTCGGTGTAGTTTGGATTCATGATATTTGCGCAGTGCCCCGGACTATCGATCCAGCTCTTCATAACATCCTAGATGCTCCGCTGGCCGGCGGCGATATTTTCGCCCGTTGTTCGCCAGATGTAACCTGCGTCCGTCACCCGCTGACTCGCGGTGCGACCGTTTTGACTGGTGTGCGAAAAATAGTTTTTCGTAGCCATATCGGTCGAATGTCCTGCAGCCGCAGCGAACAATTTTCCATTCCACAGCACCGGCCTGGCAGGCTGGTATGCGGTTGCGCCGCAATAGCGGCTAACAGCGCGCGCTTCATTGATGAGCCGCATAACCTCTTGTTGGAAATTAGGGATTGCGCAGGTCGATGCTGCTGGAAGCGATCCGACTACCGGAGCCGGAGCCGGAGCCGGAGCTGGTGCTGGTGCTGGTGCCGGTGTGCGCCAAGGCCAGTTGATTGTCGAGGATTGTGTCTGAACCCAGGCCAAGTATGGCGCTGTTTCTGATGTCTGTTCGTTTGCCATGGCAGCCGGTTCCGGCTGTGCGGATGCAGGATCCGGTTCGGCCTGCGGACTGTCATGGCTCTCATCCACGCGGGCTTGGACGACGTCATTCTCGGTACTGATTACCGAAGTTCCGTCGCTCGCAATTGACTTGTCGGCATTGCTGTCCAAGCCTGGTTCACTGCTACCGCCCCCACAGCCTGCAAGCAGAGCTGCCGAACAGGCACAGGAAATCACGAATTCCGGAAAACGGTGTCGCACTAACTTCTTCAATTCACATCCCCTTAACACGTACCGCTGGTGCACAAAAGACCAGATCTCACGTTAAGAGATTGCACTCAAGAAATAGTTCAAATCAGTTATTAACAAATGGAAACACGAATTGACGATGACACCGGCGAGCGGTTAGTCCCGCTTTCGGTCAAGGTGAGGGATGGCTGACGTCATCAAACCTTGCGACGACGTCAGCGGCAATAATCAAGCGGACGGAGATGGGCAGCCGTTCGTCGAGGGAGCCACATGTCGCACATCATCTTCATCGCTGCAAAGCCAGTCCCCTCATCTCCGCCACGGCGGCGAGTACATCATCCGGCCGCACAACGCCGTCACGCGCCCGCACCACCGCTCTCGACGTGCCTTCCGCAATGATCCGGCCGCCTGCCTCAAAGGTATGGTGCATGTAGAAG
>NZ_DAIUCO010000119.1:0-15269 GCF_036846085.1 Noviherbaspirillum sp.
GAGCGCGCTGCCCGGCAGGAGGCGAGGCTGAATGCCTGGTTCATGCGGCTGCAGCGGCCAGTGGTCATCGAGCTCGGAGCGGGTACGGCAATTCCGACGGTGCGCCTGTTCGGCGAGCAGGCCGGTTGTCCGCTGATACGCATCAATCCGGCGGAGCCGCAGGTCGGACTGCATCGCGACATCGCCATTCCGCTAGGTGCGCTGGATGGAATCACGCGGATCGCCGCGCTGTTGAAAACGCTCAATGCATGAGTGACGCGGTCAGCCCGGGACAGGATAATGCGATGGCAGGCCGTTTCACGGTTCGAGCAGGATCGCCATGCCCTTCGCCATACTCAGGCGGGATGTCGGCAGTGGATGGCTCGCGGCGAGCGTCGACGGTTTTTCCGTTGCGACGAGCTTGCGGTAAAAACTCACCATCGACGCTGCAGGCCAGCCCGCGCGATGCGTGATGATCATGCCGAGCTGGTCTGCCTCGCTTTCCTGGATCCTGGATAAGGAGGCCATGCGAATCTGGAGCGACAGGTCCGAATCCAGGCGGGACATGGTGACATCAAGGGACGTCGCCGGAAGAGGGCTGATATGGAGCACGCTGGACAGGAACTCGCGATGATGGTCTGCCACGGCATGCGCCACCTCATGGCCGATCAGCGTCGCAAGTTCACCATCGTCAAGCCGCAGCCTATGGACGAATCCACTGCCGACCATGAGCTTGCCGCCGGCCATGCAAAATGCATCGATGCCTGGATCGCTGCTGGTATGTATCTCCCAGTTCCAAGCCGCGATTTCCGGTTTGATTGCAGCAGCGGCGCGGATCAGCGAGGCGGCGATGGACTTCACCCGCCGCAGTAGTATCGGATCGTCGTCCAGTTTCCCTTGCTTTGACAAATCGACAAGCATGTCCCAGTACTTGTCGTCGCTCCTGCTGGTCACGTCGGCTTCGCTGAAGTCGAGATCCTGCCAGCGGCCCGTCTCGGGTACTTGAGCCATCGACGTTGAGCAAAGGGATGCGACGAACACAAAACAGGTCAATGCGGATCGCATCATCTTCCTCCCCGATGTTTTAATTCAGCATAGTCCAAGCCCGTGGTTTTGCTAACCAAAAAAGGAGAATGCCATGTCAAGGATGGAGGCCGGCGACGATTCCGCGCGGGGCGCCAGACAGTGTGGTCGTGTTGTTAACTCAACTGCATATTTGCGCAAAATCACATTTTGAAGTTGCATATCTTCTACACTGAATTCACACCACTCAGGAGGCGATCATGCAGAAAACGCTCCATAACAAAATTGCGTTGGGCCGCAGGTATTTCACGGCGTCCGACGATGTCAAAGAGGTGGTGCGAATGTGTGCTGGTGTCGCCGGCGCCTTCCTGATGGCGGTGCTGCTGGGGGCGGCTACCTTGTAGCCGGCTTATCCAGTGGACTTGGGCCACTGCCTGCGGTGGCGATGTCCTGTATGCGATTGGATATGCGCGTCATGATGCAGGCGCTTGCGGGTGCCCGCATGTTCATGCGAACGGATGCGGCAAACCGCTTCGCGGTCTGCCGCATAGAGTTATCCACCTGCTACCAAGTGCTTGTCCACAGGGTAGTCCACAGCCATATCCACAACCATGCCTGTCATGGCCGAATATTTAATGGAGCGTGTGGTATGCGTCCTGGATCATGCTGACTACTTCCGGCAATTCTTCCTGCGCCTCGAGGTCGGCCGGCTCATCCACTTTGGGTACATATCCCCAGCGTGACGAACGCATCATGCGTATATAGCGGGCATCCAGATCGCCGGCTTTCTTGAGGGCGTCGATCGCCTCTTTTTCGATTTCATGTACAAGCCTCCATGTAAGCACATGGCCGGCGGTACGATACCGTTCGACGATCTGGCTGACCGCGAACGACAGGCGGTGTTTTACTGCGAAAAATTCACTTCCGTTGAAGCCTTCCATTGTTTCCAAGTCCTGTTCCCTGCACTGTATAAAAACACAGTATAAATCATCCAAGCGTGCCACGTCAGACCGAATTTTCACTAGAAGATTCGCATTCTGGATTTTGTTTTTTTTCGACGACAAAGGGCATAATCGCCTTATCAATTTCAACATCCCAAGAGGTCCTTGTTGCTTTCCGCGAGCCGGGATGATTACCTGTATTGATGAAATTGCAACGTGCCGATATTGCCGACAACCATTGCCCTGCAACCACATAGACCCGTCATGACTGCCAATCCACCTCCTGCCAGAAATGTGCTGGGCGAGCCGCTGGTTCCCTGTTCCTTCGATCCGCTTACCGGATTCTTCCGCGATGGGTGTTGCAAGACCAGCCAGGAAGACATCGGAACACATGTCGTCTGCGCGATCATGACCGAGGAATTCCTGGCATTCAGCGCCAGCCGCGGCAATGACCTGAGCACTCCGGTGCCCGAGTGGGGTTTCCCCGGCCTCAAGCCGGGCGATCAATGGTGCCTATGCGCGCTGCGCTGGAACGAGGCCTATCTGGCCGGCGTCGCTCCGCAAGTCGTGCTCGAAAGCACGAATTTCAGCGCGCTCGACCATACACCGCTCGAAGCCTTGCAGCGCTACAGCCATCGTGGCTGAGCAGCATGGGGCGGAACGTTGCGCTTACGGCGTTGCCGGATTCGAGATCCAAAGCGCGTTATAGGCGACGGTGCCGTTATAGGGAACGACGTTCCCGCGGTCGATGACCGCATAGTATGTCGTCCCGTTGACCGTAATCCGGTATGCGGCGGCTCTGATGTTGGCGCTTACCCCCGCCTCCGTGAACGTATGGCCGCCCGGACTGAACGCTGCGGCCACGGTTGCGGCGGTCTCGCTATCCTCATCCGCCGTCAGGGTGCCGTCGACGTTGAGCTTAGCATCATAAGAAAACGCGCAATCCTCGTAGACCTTGAAAGACTTTCCCAGAATCTCGTCCAAGCCGACCGGTTGCGCGTTTGCTACGGTCATTGAATACGCTGACTTGAAGCCGGCTGTTCCGTCCATGCTGTTGTCCGCATTGCGGCACAGCTGAAATGCGGAGTTCCCGCCGAAGGCAATCACCTTGGTGAAATCGCCGGTGACCGCAGTTGCATTACCGGCAATGTCAAACCCGCTCATGTTTGCGGTTTTTCCGCCGACAACCATCGTTGCTGTTCCGCTACCGTTCACAGATGCAGTGCCTGTCGATGGCGGCACGATATTGGGTGAACTGAATGCCAGATAGCTGCCTGCTGCCGGAGCGGTTGTGCTCGTCACTGCGGTATTGTTGGAAGAGCTACCGCCGCCGCAGGCCGCGAGCGTCGCGACCATGGAGAAAGCGAGCAACAGGGTATTTGATTTCATCAGAAAGCCTTTTCATCGATTCAACAACTTGCCGCTGGTCTCTTGACCAGCGGCAAGTCATATAGTCTGCCGAATCGGAAAAAGGTTCCTGATGGAATGATTTTGATAGCGAATGTTTTTGTCGGAGTTGATTGCCTGCCAAGTTTCTACATTCCGACTCATTAAAAGCGGAAGTCCTTCACAGTGGCTTTCGTGCGGAGAGGAAGAGCTTTGATTTTAATCAAGCAGCTTTACATGATTAAAATCAATTACTTGAAAGAAATTGCGAAAGTTATGCACAGAGTTAAACACAGAAACTGTGGGTAACTGTCATAAGTGCAACTCGTTTGACAAATATTTGTTTGCAAAAGGTTGCTGGAGGGACCCGCATGCTAAACCTGGATGGCGTGCGGGACCTGTTTCCAAGAGAAATCAGTGATGACGTTCCTGCTTTTTGCCGCCACCTGCGCCTTCGTGGCTGTCTGCCTTGTTGTGGCTCATGGCGTCATGGCTGCTCTTGCCGCTCTGTCCGGCCATGCCGTCCACTGATTGCGCTTCGGCTTCGGTGCGGGCATTCGCCTTTCTGCGCGCGACCTGATCATCCTGCTCTGCGGCGTCGCTCTGCCCATCGAGTTGCGCAGGCAGCTTCGATGCATCGTCAGCTTGATGTTGCGTGGTATTTGTATTCGCCATGGTGTGACCTCAATTGATAAGTTGCTATGGTCATGGTAGACACCCTCGGGACAAGGAAGATTCCGACAATCCGGGCGATTGGCTGGATTCCGTACCGTTAGTCGGAGCAGGTCTCCGACGCGCTTCCGATCGCATCGCGATCGCGCCAGTAGTCTTCGATCCGGCACTTTTCGTTCTCAGGCTGCGAACCGATCACCATGCCGTTTTCCATCGCCCAGAACGTGCCGTCACCGAGTCCTTTCTACAGCCCGATCGATGCTTTCTGTTCCAGACGCCAATCGAAGCGCATCTATCCTTACGGTAACCAACGGCATCGATTTCCGTGCCGATCTGAAAGAAATAACCGGAGGATGTTTTTGTTTCATGTCATTCGGCAGCATTGTTTTCGACGACTTTTTGACGAGTGAATGAACTCCAACTGCTATTTTCGATCTTTTGGGTGTTTATTCAGGATTGATGATTCCCAGGACAAAATGATCGAAATGAAATGGTTCTATCTCGGTATGGCGATTGTGAGCGAAGTGATCGCATCCTCGGCGTTGCGTGCATCGGAGGGCTTCACTCGGCCTTTGCCGACACTTGCATTGCTGGCGGGTTACGCCATTTCCTTTTATTTTCTGTCATTGACCTTGCGCACGATTCCAATGGGTATCGCATACGCGGTGTGGTCGGGCGTGGGCATCTCCCTGATCTGCCTGATCGGATGGATCATGTTCGGTCAAAAGCTCGATATGCCGGCGATCATCGGGCTCGGATTCATCATCGCCGGCGTCATCATTCTGAACGTGTTTTCGAAGTCCGTCGGCCATTGAAAGCGCGGCCGGCCGGATCCATGGCCAAGCTCAGGCAATGCGGGGTCGTGGCGCTCGCATTCGGCTGCAACTTCACTTAGAATCCTCTTCACTCGCCCAGCAAGGGCTGATGCACGTTCGCCGAGATTACCCCACACATGTACACATTCGAACTATGCCGGCAATATCAGCAGGCGCTGAGGAAGGGCAGCCTCAGCGACGTCCTTGCCTTGTTTGAGCCCGAGGCCACCGTCGTCACGCCGTTGTCCGGCGAACTCGGTGTCCGGGCCTTTCACGAAAGATTGTTCCGCAATACGCAGGATTCGGTTGTTCGCCTGCTGAATATGTTCGAGGGGCTGACCGAAAAGCCTGCCGTGGCATTGCAGCTTCGGCACACATGGGTACTCCGCAACGGCAAGTCAATCGACTTCGATTGCATCAGCATCTTCGAATTTTCCCCGCATCTGAAAAAAATCCTCAAGCTGACGCTGGTGTACGACAGCGCCTGCGTCCGTAAGGACCTTGATCAGGCCGAGATCGAAAGTCTCGCGGTAATTTGAAGCGGCACTAACATCTTTTCATTCATCGCCTCGACGCTGGCCACTGCATGGCGGCGCGGTGGCTGCCGCCATGTCGTCGGAAAATCTCCTGCGACCCTTACTTCGACCCGCCGGACGAGCGGCCGGTGTTGTCGCTTTGTTGCTGCATGCCGGATAAATATCCGCTGAGATCGCTGCGGTATATCGCATCGTTCAGGTTCGGCCAGTTGCTTTCGTCGAATGACCTTGCCATGTCGATCTTTTCGCGCTGGATATTCAGGAATATGTCGACGTCCGGGCGTCCGGGAAAAGTAAATGCGCTCAGCGGCAATGCCAACAATTTGTCGTCCGGGTTCCAGGCCTTGTCGAAATCCAGGATCGCATAGGTTCGGCCATTGCCGAAATTGACGACCAGCTCCTCGATCTCGCCGGCGCTGTGGGCTGCCCGGTCATTGACATCCTTGCCGATCAGGTCACTGGCGCTCATCAACCTGCCGGTTGCAGTGCGTTTCGCCGTGTCTTCCTTATAGAAAAAGCTGTCTACCTGGCTGCGGTACGTATTGAGTGACCAGTTCGGCTTTCGATTGCGTTCGAAGCCCGGTGCTTTTTTCAGTTGCTCCTTGTCGACGGCAAGCACGAATTCCTCCTTGCCTTCCGCACCTGCCGTGGTTTTGAACAGTTCTGCAGGATACGCAAACAGCTTGTCGCCCAGCCCAAGGAAACCGCCGGAGGAAATGACCGCATACTGCAGCTTCTCTGTGCCGACGTTGACCACCAGGTCTTCGATTTTTCCGAGGTTTTCGCCCTGTGGATTTTTTACCTGTTTGCCGATCACTTTGCTTGCGCGCATATCGGGGGACATTGCCTGCGACTGGATCTGCTGTGCTGATTTGCCGGCTGTATCGACATTCTGCGCAAGCACGGGAACGCTGACCGCGAACGCGACCGGTATCAGTACGGCGCTCAGAAAGCCGTTTTTCCGCTTGAATTGCATTGTTCCGCTCCTTGAATTCATCATTGAAGAGAATGTACTGTTCAAGACCGGAGCAAAATCCAAGCCTGCATCTCCGCAAAACCGGATCAGGCAGTCAGGCGGCAGTCGGCGCTTACGGCGAGATCGGTAAGATCGGTGAGATCGGTGACAGCAGGTCCGACCGTGGAAAACTCCATTGCGGTACATAGGACGGGCATGCGCTGCGTTTGAAATCCTCGAAGCGCATGGTTGTGAAATTGCCCTGCGGTGACGTCGAATACCGCATGTCCATCGCCTCGGTGCCGTTTATCGCCGGCGCGCGCGCAAAGCGTAGCCAGGCTTCGAAATGGCAATTGTCTCGCCGCAGTTCCCGCAGCACTGCCAGCTGCCCGACCTGTTCCGAGAACAGTGCAAGCGACGCCGTCATTTCCTTTTGCGACTTCCGGTCCGATAGTGCTTCCGGGCACCGGGTAACAGGAACAATGTCGGGCAGGGCGCTTACCAGTCCACGCCGCAACCGGTAAGTTCCGGCGCTTTCATTGCTTTCAACCGACACGAAACTCCAGCAGGCCGGGTTGGTCGGGAAGGAGGTCATCGATGCATCGAGGAGACGGCTGGCTGGATCGCGCGTGTGCAGTGCATCGGCGACAAGCTGCCTTGCGCGCTTGGACGCGACTCCCTGCATGCCGATGAAACCCGCGCCGATGATAGCGGCCAGAAGCAGCGCGGCGATGCCCTGCGCGCCCGCCTTGCGCTGCAGCAGGATGAGGGGCACGGCAATGGCACCGAGGGCCGCCATCGATATCCAGGGCAGGAAACCTTTCGTGGTGAAATACAACGGTATCCCGAGCAGGCCCAGCACCAGCGCCGCCCGCATCCATGCCTTGCGCAGCATCATCGCCATCGGGATGCCGAAAGCAACCCAGAAAAGCGGCTCCAGGATGAACACCATATCGCCGTAGAACCATCGCGAATCGAATGGATGAAAGGGATGAATGCCGTAGGAATTCAGGTAGTCCATCGACATATGCAACAGAAAGCCCGCTGTCAGGCTGAGTGCAAGTCCGGTGCGTGCGGTCGGGCTGGTTTTCAGCAGGCGCCGTGCGGCCGGCCACAGCAGCCAGAGCAGGCCCCACAGCAGCAATGCCTGGGGGATGGCATAGAGCAGCGTATGCGTATGTCCGCGATGATGCAGAAGATAACCTAGCGGCTCTGGCAGCAGCGGCGTCAGGACTAGGTCAAGGTCGGGGAAATTGCTCGCCAGCCAGCAGGACACCAGCAACAGGGTGCGGCGCAGGTTTTGGCGGACGGAATCCGTTTCTGCAGGGAGGCGTCGATGTATGAGTTCGCCGGCCGCCAGGCCGACGACCGAATGACTAAGGTTATCCATAGGCGCGTGAAGCAGCTTGCGCGCGGCGGCAGTCGAACCGCTGCGCCGGCTGCCGCAGACATTCTTTCTTCGAATTTTTGGTGAGAGAGAGTGTAACCAAGCTGCCGCAAAAGCGCTGGGCGATTCCGGCCGACGGGCACTGTTTCATGGTGGCGACAGTGTGAAAAATATGCGATGAATCGATCAGCTTTGTGTCCGTCATCACATTTGCGCCGAGCCAGCATTTTTTATAATCGAACCATCGTAGAATCAGCAATAAGGGAGGCAATCATGCCAAGAACACTGCATACCAAAATCCGGCTTGGGGGGAACCGCTACGCGCTGTTCAACGCCCGGCGGGCACAGACAGCGGCCTGCATCGGCGCGACGGTCGGTATCAGTCTGGTCATGCTGGCGGTACAGATCTTCAGGTAAGCCGCCTTCCTTCCCGCTGAAAGCCCGCACCGACTAGTTCGATGCGGGCTTTTTGTCATCTGGCGCATTCGAATGATTGCGCTACGATGTTTACAGGTTGACGTGGACGACTGTGCCCGTGTTGTCGAATTTGCCGGAGTGTGCCGTTATTACACGGTAGCGGGCAAGGACCGAGGCACGATGCGCATCGTCGGCGAGGCTTTTTCATCGACGGGCGGGATGCCGCACCTTCGCAGCTCGCCTGTTCGCGTCGAGCAAACAAGGGCCGTTATCGATCTTTGCATCCGCTGCGGCGCGTGCCGCTTTCGATGCAGGCATCACGTGAGTTGAAGTCGGCATGCTTTGCCCTGCCATGGCCCCAATATTGCGATAGCGCACATGGTGCAGCACTGGCGACGCGCGCAAGCACGAGCAATGGCTGCCTGAACAGAAGATATACAAATAATTTCGTTGCGCTACAGAACTTATGTTGAGCTGAGGAAACTAAGTGGTTTTGGGGGAAGACGGTATGAGCGAACGTAAATTCAAAACACTTGACGAAGCCAATCATGTGGCGCGACTGGTCAGGATATTGTCCGGGCAACCCGTTTCGGTTGTGCAGGACGGCGAAGACACCTGGGTCGTGCGCCCCGAGATCGGGCAGAGGTCGATCGTTGAAGTCACCCAGGCATTGTTGCGCCAGGTCGGCAAGTGATTCCTGCCGGTTGAGGTGCTTTCGGTGCGTCTGGCATCACTACCTGGCGTTCCAAGTCGATGACGGTCGGCGCAGTGTAACGAACCGCGGGAGGACTACACCTTTTTAAACAGGTAGCGTGAAAATCGATCGAACATCATGCGCGCCTTTTCCATCAGTTTGGGCGGGTCGATGATCGATAAATAACGGGACCTGTGGCCATGCGAACGCCGGCGGCGGCGAACCTCTCCCGACGGAGCTTGTGCAGGGCCGGAAGAATGGATCGGCTTGCTATCCTTGGCCTCCTTGCCTTCGGCTTCCGACCGGATGATCCACTCGTCATGCTCCTGGCGCTTCACAGGGTCCGAGAGGGTTTCATAGGCCAGGTTGATCATCTGGATAATGCGGATGGCATTCGGACTGTCCGGATTTCTGTCCGGATGATATTTTTGCGACAACGTCTTGTATGCCGCGCGAATGACCTCCGGCGGTGCGTTTCGCGCAACCTTCAGATTGTCATAATGCGTATGAATTCGCGCCATAGGTAACCCGGAAGTAATATTTTTTGGGCGATGCAAGCTTGCGTAGTCAACCCGTGCGTCGTAAGGATTTGAACGTTTGCGCAGGCAAATGAGGAATCGGAACAAATGCCGCTTTCCGATAGCTTAGGGATAGTAGAGAGATAAGCTACTGCTGTAAATCAATAAATCTTTACATAAACAACCTGCCGGCTCAGCGGCCATGGCCAGGAATGCGTCGCATGACCGGCTAGCGCCTGGCTTGTTCAATTTATCAATTCCGCGGCAGCACATTCACATAGGGAAGCGAGCGGACGCATTCGGGTTCGTTGCCGTCCGAGTCCTTCTCGGCCAGCATGTGTACCCAGCCCAGGACTTCGTCCACGCTCGCCAATCCACTCAGGAGACTGGTGCGCACCCGGTCGTAAGTGTCGATCAATTCGCGGGTTTCGTCGTTTCCTGGTTCCGGATTTTTGTCGACGCGACGGATCAGCCGCTCAACGGTGCCGAGTTCGCTTGTTAATAACTGGCGCAGCGCCAGTACGCCGGAGACGGCATCATCGGTATCCTGGAGACGCATTCTTTCCATTGTTGATTCACCTTCAAAAACAGTAAAAGATACTAGAAGTCGTGCCGGCACCTTCGATCCCGGCTTTCATTCTTGGGTTGATCCGTATCAAAGCGCTTGTCGCTTGCCCATTCGGCCGGAAAGGGCGAGCGCTGGACGACGCCGGTTCGACGGTGCTGAAGGAAAATATCGCGATACGGCGCATGCGGATTGCCGGCAGCTTATTGTTGCCGCGACTGTCCCGACACACGCCTCGCCCGGTCGATCAGTATCCCGGTTTCTTCCCAGGCCGAAAACTCCTCGTATCCCTTCTGATAGCAGGACAGTGCGATATCCATCAGAGAATACAGTTCATCTTCGGTCAAGCGGTCGGATACAGCCAGTAGGCGCGTCGAGAACTGGGATACCAGCACATTCCAAGGCGCGCTGCTTTTGAGCCTGCACTTTGCGATCAAGTCCTGCATTTCTCGATCCGTCATTCCTCTTTCCTTTCGGCAAAAAAGGATAGGCAATCGCGGCGCTATTAAGTTCTGGAGATGCATAGGTATTTTTGCTTGTCGCCAAGCTCGACAAGACGCCGCACTGATCCGGCATGCTGTAGCACGTCCGCCCCGGAATGAGCCGAGCAGGGAAAACGCGCGGCGGCGCACATTCGCCGCCGGGATACATAACCGTTGTGTCGCCGTTTTCGCTTAGTGAAAGGATGCCGGCTGCTGGTTCGGGGCCGGCTGCGTCCCTTCGACGGGCTTCGGCTTGCCCTGCGCATCGCTGAGGCGGTATTTGGTGCGCCTGTCGCCCATCAGATCGCGCAGATCGCGGATGCTCATGCCGGTCGTCTCATGCATCCGGATCAGCAGGGAAGCGCCGATCGGCAAACGCCGGTGACGGATCTTGCTGATGACCGGCGGAGCCACTTCCAGCATGCGCGAAAGTGCAGCGTCGTTCTTCAGGTTCATTTTTTCGAGAAGTGTGTCGAGCAGACGGTTCGGATCGTAAGTGGTTTGGTCGATCAGTTCGTGCTGGGTCATGATGTCCTCATCAGTTGAGCTGCTAGTGAGTAAGCAGATGTTACAAATGACTCCTTGATCACCGTTAAGTTTCCCGATACGACATAAATTATTGAGAAATAAATTTCTTATGAGGCTGATCAAGTCGCCTGCGGCGGCAACCGGGAAAGTTGTTAGGCAAGCATACGTTGACTTTTGTGCCACACGACTCGGGGAATTATTTGCCTTGATTTTTATCAAAGAGAAAATTTCCTTGAAGATCATGGACTTGCGTTAGATCACTTGCGGTTGTGCACGTATTTATCCACAGCAAATGTGGGTAAATATCCGACCACGAAAGCGTACTGGAATTTCACGGAATCTTCGCGTGGTGAAAGATTTTTTCACGGGACGAAAGCATGAACCTTCCTCGCATCATCTGTTCCGGAATGCTGTCGCTCGTGATCGCGGGATGTGCTTCGGCACATGGCACCAATTGCGTGGCCGGCGGCCCTCCCAACAACTGTCAGCCGGCTTCCGCTCCGGCACCGGAGGCTGTTCGCAGAGCGCCGCGCCTTGCAAGTCCGGCGATCGTCGTTCCACCCGTCATACGTCCGCAGCCGGTGCCGGCGCCACCCACTGCGACCACGCTTCCCGCCGCGCCGGCGGTAAAAGGGATCTGCAGTCCGGGTGGATGTACAGGAACGGATGCGCAGACCTACCAGGGCGGTACCGGTACGACCTATATGAACAACGGTGGCAGGCCCTGCCACCGCAATGGCGTATGGATGCAGTGCTTTTAGGAAGTTTCAAGGAGAAGGGTGTGGCTGTTATTGCAATATGCCATAACAGTTATTCGGAATAAAAAGCGGAATTTCCTCAGAGACAGCGCTATAGTGCTTCTGTCTCCTCCAACTCTCCTCGAATTGGATTCGCCCGCGACCGAAAGGTCTGCGGGCTTTTTTTTGCCTGGAGCACCGTGCTGCGGAATACGCGGGAATACATTCCACAGAAAAGCCTCAGGAACGGTTGTCGACAGGGGGAGCGCCGGGCGTCATGCGGCCCGGATCGTTCAGGTCCTGTCCATCCACTTCATTGCCTGGCGGGTCGATGACCTTCGCGATCCGCTCCAGCTTGCCATCGCCGTCCTTCACGTTTTCCGGATTCGGATGAATCGGATGTTTCGGCAACGATTGTTCGTTTCGCATGATGACCTCCAAATAACGTTGGAGGCAATGCAAGGCATGAATGTTCCGCTCTGGCCGTCGCCGGTCAGGGTGCGGCAGCCTGGGCTATCGCGCTGACTGGATGCGGATCGGGCACCGGGTCCTTGTCCGGGGATGGATTCTTGTCCGGCATCGGATCGTCTTCCGGCACGGGTTCGGGCGGCACCTGGTGATCGGTCGTCATATCGTCTCTCCTCATCTCGTTAGGGCCATGGGGAGGGAGAGACCGGCAAAAACGGAGCGGCAGCCGGGTCGCCGGGCCTGCGGCTGGCAGCACCTTCTTCATTGCGGTCGCCGTTGCCCTGCGAATCATCGCGGCCCGTGGCGCCTGACGGCTCTCCCGGATCCGGCTCGCCGAGCTTCGGCCCGATGATCGCGGACAGTTCCCTGCGCGACTCCACGAAGTCCGAATCCAGCAGCGGAAAATCGCCGTTCGGCCAGTTCGCGATCGCCCATTGGGCGTACTCATCGAATCGCCGTGTCAGTTCCCCCGCATAACGGTCGTATTCTTCCTTGCTTGCCATGCCCGTCCCCCAAAATATCGATCGGATAACGGTATGACCAGAGGGGCGCCGCAATGTTCTCGCATCCCGCCGCAATATCGGCAACCGGGCCGGATGCCGACACCGTCATGGACGGCATCGGCACTTACGGATCGGCAGGTAATGTCGGCGAGCGAGCGTTCAGGTACCGGTCTGCGACGAGCCGTTCTGAGCAGCGCCGTTCTGGCCTTCCTTCGGCTTGAACTGCTTGTCGCTGATGCGGAACTTGGTACGACGGTCGCCCATCAGTTCGCGCAGGTCCTTGATGCTGAGGTCGGACACCTCATGCATGCGAATCAACAGCGACGCTCCGACCGGCAGACGGCGATGGCGGATCTTGCTGATCAGCGGTGGCGCAACCTCAAGTGCACGCGACAGAGCCGCATCGTTCTTGAGATTGAGTTTCTGGATCAGCGTCTCCAACAGGTGGTTGGGATCGTATTGATAGCGCTCTGTGTTTTTAGTGTTTTCCATCTGCTCTTTACCTTTAGTTGTTTCGAAATGTTTCGATCCGATTCCATTGTGACCAAACCGCACCATGCATTTTTGATAATTCTCAGCAGTCCTTATTTCTTTGGCGTCACCTTCGTCGTTACTGAGCGCCATATGAGCTGTGTCAATCGACAGACGCTGCTCATGCAAATCAAAAGAGAATCAAACCAGGAGAGTCAAACAAAATAAGCAGCGCCCAGTACCAGCGGCGTACCACTCACGCCGGCGACGACAAGCCTGCGTGCCACACCATGAATCTGGTCCTCGAATGCATGATAGGTTTCCATGAAGTCGAGCTGGCCGCCTTTTAATCGACGCAAGTGAGCCAACGCGTTTTTCGACACGAGGCACTCACGATCGGTGAAGCCGACCTCAACCGTAAAAGTCACACCTTCATCTGCCAACCGGGGTTCAGCGACTGCTTTATTCATTTCGGTCTCCATCTCTCAAGCACAACATATTGCCGATGCAAAATGCATAGCCGATAGTAAAGACACGACAGCTTGCTGCTTTGACAGGTGTCAACCGACTGCAATCAAGAGAGCAAGGAGTGTTTTGATCGGCTCACGGCGGTGTGCCGGGCGATTGAAATAGCGTCATTTCCCACTGATCGGACGCAGTGTCATGACGCAGGATGTAGCGGGCGTTGTCGCTGGCCGCCACCTTGAAGTAACCATATGCAGGCGAGAGCCAGCGATCGATGATCTGCACGACATCGAGACGCTGTTCGCCCAGCGTGAATGCGCGCGGCTCCACATCGCCATAGGGTCCGACGCCCTGTTCCACTTGCAGAATCATTGCAGCGGTTCGCCTCCGAAATGCCCGGCATGACGACGGTGCCGCGATGTTGTTGCCAATGAAGGTTACTTTGCGCGGCTTGTCGCATCTCGCAGGGCGAGTGTCTGGTTGCATACCGTCGTTCTCCGGGCGTCGAACGGCGCGGCGCTTGCCGGTCGAGGTGTCAGTCGACCTTGGCGCCGGATGCCTTGACGATGGCGGCGTACTTCTTCAGATCATTTTGAATCAGCGCCGCAAATTGTCCGGGAGTCGTTGGTGTCGGTTCGGCACCGAGTCGCGCCAAACGTTCCCGCACATCGGGCGCGCGCAATGCATTGTGAATCTCGGCGTTCAAACGCATCACAATCGCCTCCGGCGTGTTGGCCGGGACGAGGACGCCGAACCAGGTGTTGATGTCGAACCCTTTCAAACCTCTGCCGGCGCCGGCCTCAGTCATGGTAGGCAAATCGGGCAATGCGGCGGCACGCGACGCGGTGGTCACGGCAAGCGGTTTCAGTTTGCCGGTGCGAATGTTCTGGGATGCGGATGCGAGGTTGTCAAACATCAGCTCCGTCTGTCCGGTGAGCAGTCCGAGCTGGGCCGGCGCCGCGCCCGCGTAGGGAATGTGCAGCATGCTGACCTTTGCCATCATCTTGAACATTTCACCGGCGAGATGGCCCGCGCTGCCGTTGCCTCCGGACGCATAGTTCAGTTTGCCCGGATTGGCTTTCGCATAGGTCACCAGGTCATTGACCGATGTAATGCCGAGGTTGCGGGCCGCCTCCGGGTTCATCACCAGGACATTCGGCACGCTTGCCACCAGCGATACCGGCGCAAAATCCTTGACGGCGTCATAAGGCATCTTCGGAAAGAGCGTCGGATTGATCGCGTGGGTCGCCACCGCGCCCATTACCATCGTATAGCCATCGGGCGGCGACTTCGCGACCATGTCGGCGCCGATATTTCCGCCCGCGCCCGGCTTGTTTTCCACGATGACCGGCTGGCCCAGGCCATCCTTCATCTTGTCGGCGAGCGTTCGAGCGATGGTGTCCAGCGGGCCGCCGGGCGGGTACGGCACGATGAAGCGAAGCGGCTTGGCGGGGAAGGATTGGGCTGCCGCAAATGTGGCAATCATGCTGGCCGCTACCGCGGCAAGAAATTTGGAAAGAATTGGATTCATGTCGGTTGGGTGTTGAATGAAATGCAAACACCTGCGCCCGAGCGGCGAGGGGCAGGGGGCAGTGTAAATCATTCAAGGGACACGTTCCGGCATCGCGGCGTGCAATACCCATGTCGGCGGCACTTGCGGAAAATGGCATTGTCCCCAAGAATGACGGCATCGCCGGTCCGGCCGATTTGGAGAAAGCCATGTATCT
>NZ_DAIUCO010000120.1:0-15235 GCF_036846085.1 Noviherbaspirillum sp.
AGTTCATCGAGCATGTTGCACACGATACGGGGGCCATACCCGGCGTCGGCAGCGTGATCGGCGCGCTTGTTCCGACCCTGCTCAACGCGCTTGCCGGCATCGCGGCCGGCGCCATCATCCTCGCCGTCGTCACGCTCGCCAAACGCGGCTTGCGCGCCGCCAAACAGTAGAAGGACCGGCCTTTCCCACAGGCGCGCCGGCGCCTGCGGTAGACTTGCGTGCGCCACTCTCTTCCCCTTCCGGAGACGCCATGCTGACAGTCGTGCTGATCGTATTGGGCATCATTGGATTCGCATCCCTCAGCGGCAAAATAAAGCGCCTGGAGTCGCGCATCGCGATGCTGGAGAAGCAGCCGGCGACCCCTTCCACGGTTCCCGCTGCGGAAAATATCTCTCCCAAGCCGGAGACCGCCGTCGAATCGCCACCGGCCCCGATCACTGAACCGGTGGTTATGCCATCGCCTGCGATTGCCCCGCCAATCGTGGCATTCGCCGCAGCATCCTCAACCACCATGCCACCGCCGCCGCAGGAACCCCGCCCCTTGTCCCGCGTGGCCGAATCCGTCTTCGGGCTGGTGAGGAAAAACCCGTTCGCCAGTGCCGGCGTACTGATGCTGCTGATCGGTTTCGGCTTCCTGTTTTCCCTGCTCGCCGCCAACAATATCCTGCCGCCGATCGTCCGGGTCGTACTGGTGGCGCTGCTTGGGGTGGCGATGTTCGGCATCGGCCTGCGGCAGGAAAATGCGCGGCCGATCCTTGGCCTGAACCTGCAGGGCGGTGCGTTGGCGCTCGAATACCTGTGCGCGCTATGGGCCTACCAGGGATACGGCCTGATCTCGGCGTCGGCGGCCTTCGTCTGGCTGGGCGGATTGTCGACACTCGCCCTGGCGTGGAGCATGCGCTCCGAGCGCAGCCTGTTCGCCTTCATCGGCCTCGCCGGCGCGCTGCTCACGCCGGTGATTGCCGGAACCGACGACGGCACGTTCTCGTCGCTGGCGCTGTACACCGCCTGGGTCGGGCTGCAAGGCATCGCCGTCGGCCTGCGCCTGCGCGCGCCCTCGCTTGCCAGCGCCGCGCTCGCCGGCAGTGCCCTTCTGCTTGGCGCGGCGCTCGATATCAACGCCGGCTCGACCGCTCTGTCGGCAGCCACGCTGGCCGGCATGACGGCGGCCTATGGCGCGGCAGCCTGCCGCTGGGCGCGTGACGCCGCCGGATGGACTGCTTCCCAGCGGGCGGCGATCGTGTCCGTGCTGATCGGCGCGCCATTGGTGATGGCAGGCTTCCTCAATATCAAGGCGGATGTCTCCGCCGGCTGGTGCGCGGTCCTGCTGGGCGCGATGGCGGCCGCCTACCTGCTCGAAATGCGCTGGACGCAAGCCGCATGGAAGGGCTGGCTGCTGGCGATCGGCGCCGGGCTGGCGCTGGTGGCCATCGGGGTTGGACTGGAAGGAGCCGGCCGCGCCATTGCGCTGGCGGCGTCGGCGATGGGGCTGATCCTGCTGGCGCAGGCTATGCAAAAGCCCTGGGCCAATCTCGGTGCGCTGTTGT
The DNA here is from genome assembly GCF_036846085.1 of Noviherbaspirillum sp. Taxonomy (NCBI): domain Bacteria; kingdom Pseudomonadati; phylum Pseudomonadota; class Betaproteobacteria; order Burkholderiales; family Oxalobacteraceae; genus Noviherbaspirillum; species Noviherbaspirillum sp. Next base: position 1,548 of record NZ_DAIUCO010000120.1, read on the forward strand.
ACTGGTTCCTGTCGGTGGCCGCCGGGTGGCTGGGCTGGAAAGCCGGGGACATGGGCACCACGCCCTTGTTCGTCTCGGGTGCGGTGGCGCTGGGGGCCGGCTTCGTGGCGCAGCGCATGACATGGGGGTTGATCTACCCACTGGCGGCGCCTCTCGTCTTCGCCCTGGCCTTGCTGCAGGAGCGAATAGATGAACCGGACTTGCTCCTGATTTTTTTCCTCGGATGGGCATTGGCGGCGCAGGCGGCCGGCTACCGGCTGAAATGGAGCGGACTGCGCCTCGGCGCCGTGTGGCTGCTGCCCGCCGGCCTGCCGCTGTACTTGTCCACGCCGGACGATCTGTCCGCCATGGGATGGCTGGCGAGGGAGTTGATGCTCGGCACCTGGCTGGCTTGCAGTGTTCTGGTCGTATGGCTGACCGGCAGGGATGGGAACCTGCGGACGCACCTGCATCCCGGCTTGCTGCGCGCGGCGGTGATCGCCGTGCCGGTGCTGTGCCAGGTCGAAATGGCGCGCGGCTTCTCCATGATGGGGTTGTCGGAACACGCGCTGATCGCCGCCAGCATGCTGCTCTGGTCGGCATGGAGCGCGCTCGCGGAGGCCGCCAGCAGGCGCTTTAACGGACAGTCAGCGCTCGCTTCGGTGGTCGCGGCGCTGCTGATCTTCGTCGGCGTGGCAGTCGCACCGCTGTCGCTGATCACCGAGCTGTCGCAGTGGTGCTCGCTGGCCTTGCTGGCCTGGACGATCCGGCGGCAGGCGGGCAAGCAACTGCCGATGCGGGTCGTGTGGGCATTGGCCGGCGCGGCGCTGACCGGCTCGCTGCTGCGCGCGATCGGTGCCGGCTACGGGCTGGCGAATGAGGGGGCATTGGAATTGGCACTGACCAAGGCCATGCAGCCCTGGGTATCGCTGCTGTGGGCGGGCGCAGGGGTGGCGGTCGTGGTGATCGCATCGAGACGCCGGCTGCGGCCGATATGGGTGGGCGGCGGCATCGCGCTGGCTGTATTGGTCGGGAAAATGCTGCTGGTGGACCTGGCCGCATTCACGCTGGTGGCCAAGGTAGGGGTGTTCCTGGCGGTCGGCCTGCTGTTTCTCGGCCTTGGCTATTTCTGCCCGCTGCCGCCGGAAGAGGCGTCAAGCCGGGCTGCCGGATCCGCATGACCGCCGTGGGCGGTCATGCGGTCGGCATCGACTTCCTTACTTGTACAAGACTTCCGGCAGCCACAAACCGATGGCCGGGAAGGTGTACAGCAGTATCAGCGCCAAGACTTGAATCGCCATGAACGGCAACATGCCGGCGAAGATCTGGTTCAGCGTGACATGTGGCGGCGATACACCCTTCAGGTAGAACGCCGACATCGCCACCGGCGGCGACAGGAATGCGGTCTGCAGATTGAGTGCGACCAGCAAGCCGAAGAACAGCGGGTCCACATTGAAATGCCCCAGCAGCGGGATGAAGATCGGCATGAAGATGACGATGATCTCCGTCCATTCCAGCGGCCAGCCAAGCAGGAAGATGATGATCTGCGACAGGATCATGAACTGCAGTGTCGTCAGGTTCATCGACAGCACCCAGTTATTAATGATCTCCTGCCCGCCGAGCAGCGCAAACGCCGCCGAGAAGATGCTTGACCCTACGAACAGCCAACACACCATCGCGCTTGTCTTGGCGGTCAGGAACACCGACTCCTTCAGCATCGACATATTGAGCCGGCGGTAGGCAGCCGCCAGGATCAGGCCGCCGAACGATCCCATCGCCGCTGCCTCGGTTGGTGTGGCCAGACCGAAAACGATGGCACCGAGCACCGCCAGGATCAGGAATGCGAGCGGGAAGAATGACCCGAGCAGCATCTTGAAAATCTCGAGCCGGGCGAAGCTGAGCATGACGTAAAACAATGCAAGTGCGGCAAGCCCGACGGCAAAGGTGATCCAAAAACTTTTGGGCAGAGCCTTGCTTTCAGCCTCGGCGGCCTTGGCAGTCACATCGCCGGTCTGACCGGGGGCGGGAGCGACCGTACCCGCAGGTGCTTTGCTGGATTCGGCCCCGGGTGGCTCGGCCAGGCTTCCGCCGCCTACCGCTGGCGGCTCTGCCAAACCGCTCGCACCCGCGGCCGGCGGTTCAGCCAGCCCACCGGCATCACCCGACGGCGGTTCCGCCAGCCCACCCGGGCTGGACAGGGATGTGCCGCTGTCAAAGCCCATACCCATCTCGGTCAATGTGGGTTCTTCCGGCACGGCCTTGGTCGCCGATTGATAGACCAAACCCATGAGAAGCACGAATGCCAGTGCCGGCAGAAGTGCGATGAACAGCTGGGACAGCAGCGTCTTCATCGGCACATCGGCGTTGCGCTTGCCCTTGATGGCACCGACCAGGGTGGTCAGCGCATTGCTGTCACCGGTTTTGGCAAGCGCTTGGGTGTAGCGCGGCAGCGGCACCATCCGGTCTTCCGCTGCCAGGGGCGGCGCCCATGACGGCTTGATCTTGGCGATGATGATCACGTAAGCGACATACAAGAGCGCCAGCATGATGCCGGGGAAGAACGCGCCGGCATACAGCTTGACCACCGATACGCCGGCGGTAGCGCCATACACGATCAGGAGTACCGATGGCGGAATCAGGATGCCGAGGCAGCCGCCGGCAGTGATCGAACCGGCAGCGAGCTTGACGTTGTAGCCTGCCTTGATCATCGCAGGCATCGCAAGCAGGCCCATGAGGGTAACGACAGCGCCCACGATACCGGTCGCGGTGGCGAAGATCGCGCAGGTCACGATGGTTGCCACGGCTAGCGAACCTGGCAGCCTTGCCATTGCCAGATGCAGGCTCCTGAACAGCTTGTCGATCAGGTTGGCGCGCTCGACCAGGTAACCCATGAACACGAACAACGGCACTGAAATCAGCACGTCGTTCGCCATCACCGCGTAGGCACGCTGCACCATCAGGTCCAGCGTCTGGCCGACGGCAAGATCGGGATTGACGCTGCGGTAGGCAAACCAGGTAAACAGCACGCCCATGCCCATCAGTGTGAACGCCGTGGGAAAACCGAGCATGATCGCGATGACGATCAGGCCCAGCATCAGCAAACCGAGATGCCCGTTGGTCATCTCCGATGGCGACGGCATCAGGACAATCAGGCCGATCACGACCATCGCCATGATCGACAAACCAAACCATACTTCCTTCCTCATTTCTGTCCCCTGTTGTTGGCCACGATGTATTCATCGGACCGGGCGATATCCTGGTCCGTCACATTGACCATCTGCTTGAGCTTGTCGACATCGACTTCTTCCACGTCCTCCTCGCGTTTCGGCCATTCGCCGTTGCGCAGGCAGATCACGCAGCGAACGATTTCAACCAGCCCCTGCGCCAGCAGGAAAATGCCGGCGATCGGGATGACCGTCTTGAACGGATAGAGCGGCGGGCCATTGGCTGTAATGTTCGATGTTTCATTGATTGCCCACGATTCCTGCGCATAGGTATAGCCAGCCCATACGAGCGCCACCACACCGGGGATGAAGAACAGGAAGTACAACGCGAGGTCGAGCCCGGCCTGCAGGCGCGGCGGGAAGAAGCCGTACAGCACGTCGCCGCGGACGTGGCCATTTTTGGCCAGCGTGTAGGCTCCCGCCATCATAAACACGGTACCGTACATCATGATCATGAGATCGAATGCCCATTGATTCGGCGCATTCAGCACATAACGGGAAAACACTTCCCACGAAATCTGCAAGGTAAGTGCCAGGATGAGCCAGGCGAAGGCATGGCCGATCCAGGTGCTTACCTTGTCTACGAAAAACAAAAGCTTGTTCATGCTTGAAAATCCTTGAGTGCCGAAGGAAGGGAAGCCTTGCCGCTAACCATGGCAACGGAGCGCGCCAAAAAAAACACCATCCGATTGGTCCGGATGGTGTTTTCCTGGTTCATACGTGAAGCCGTTAGGCTTTCTTTCCGCCAGGTTTCTTCTGGAAGTAATGGTTGTAAGCCATGCGGCGGTTGTTGTTGGTATCCATGTCCCATTTCATCGCACGCTCTGCGAATGCACGTTGCGATGCCTCGACTTCCTTGAACAGCGGATTGTCGGCACCCTTCTTGGCCACCACCTCGTCCCAGATGGTCAGTTGCTGCTGGAGCAGCGAATCGGGTGTCTTGTAGAACTTGACGTTGTTTTTGGTCTGCAGCTCGATGTAATCCTTCGAATAACGATCGATTGCCTTCCAGGACATGTCCGCCGATGATGCTTCGACCGCGTTGGCAATGATGGCCTTCATCTTCGCCGGCAGCGCGTCATATTTGGTCTTGTTGAAGCTGATCTCGAACTGCTCGGAAGCCTGGTGGAAGCTTTGCAGCATGCAGACCTTGGAGACATCCGGGAAACCGAGAATGCGGTCCGAGGACGCATTGTTGAATTCGGCGCCGTCCAGCAGGCCGCGGTCCATCGCAGGCACGATCTCGCCGCCCGGCAGCGCATTCACGGCTGCGCCCATGGCGGTGAACAGGTCAATCGCCAGGCCATTGGTACGGAATTTCAGGCCCTTGAAGTCTTCCGGCTTGGTAATCGGCTTCTTGAACCAGCCGAGCGGTTGCACCGGCATCGGGCCGGTGAGGAAGGACACCACGTTGGCGCCGATGGAGGAATAGAGTTTTTCCAGCAATTCCTTACCGCCGCCGTATTTGTGCCATGCGAGCACCATGTTGGCGTCCATGCCGAACACCGGGCCGGACGTCCACAGCGCAATCGCGCTTTGCTTGCCGTAGTTATAGCCCATCACGCCGTGGCCGCCGTCCAGCGTGCCCTTCGATACCGCGTCGAGCAGGCCGAATGCAGGAACCACCGCGCCCGCAGGCAGCACTTCGATCTTCAGTTCGCCGCCGGTCATGTCATTGACCTTCTTCGCGAAGTCGAGCGCGTATTCGTGGAAGATGTCCTTGCTTGGCCAGGTGCTCTGGAAGCGCAACTGTGTCGCCGTCTGCGCAGTAGCGACCATCGGGAATGCAACGGCAGTGGCGGTACCGGCTGCCGCCTTGCCCAGAAAGCCGCGCCGTGAGGCTGTCGACTTGTTGTTCGGGGAGGCCTTGGCGGCTGCTTTGTCGGATGTCTTGACGCTTCTCTTCATGATGTGTCTCCTTGTAGGTTTCAGTACGGCGAATTGTTATCCGTCAACAATCGTTTGCTTTTGACAAATCGCAATCGGAACAACCGCACTAGCATGCTCCTGCCATTTTCATAGTCAAGCCGCAGTGCAGCATTTCAGTCAGGCACAGGTGAAAATTTTTCAACTGCTCGAGTGTCCAAGCGGTCTGCGGGGCAAGCTGCGGCGTCGTTAAAGCGACTTCAAACGGGCTGCGCATTGTGCAACCGCGTCATTTGCGGCGCCTATCACGCGGCCCATGGTGATAAAGCCATGTATCTGTCCCGGATAGTCCAGAAGTTCGGCGTGGTTGCCGGCTTTCTGAAGCAATTCGGCATAAGCACGGCCTTCGTCGCACAGGGGATCGTAGCCGGCGGTGATAACCAGGGCGGGCGGCAGGTTGGCGTGGTCGGCCGCCAATGACGGCGATATCCGCCAGTCGAGCCGGTCGGCGTCCGGGCCGAGATAGCAATCGGTGAAATAGTCGATGACTTCTCGCGTCAGCAAATAATTTTCACCCAGCGTTTGGTGCGATGTCGTCTGAAAACGGAAGTCGGTGACGGGATAGATCAGCAGTTGATAGGCCAGCGACGGACCTTTGCGATCCCGCGCCATCAGTGCCATCACCGTCGCCAGGTTGCCGCCCGCACTGTCGCCGCCGACCGCGATTTTCGCGGTGTCGATCATGAATGTTTCTGCATGATCGGCGATCCATATCAGAGTCGCGTAACTGTCGTCGACCGCGGCGGGGAAACGATGCTCGGGGCCGAGACGGTAGTCGACCGAAAACACGGCCCATCCGGACAGGTTGCATAACTGGCGGCACAGGCTGTCATGGGTATCGAGGTCGCCGATGGTGTGCCCGCCGCCGTGGTAATACACCAGCGCCGGCAATATGGCGTCGGGAGCGGAAGATTGAGGGCGATACCAGCGAACGCCAATGTCGGCGCCGGTGCCGGGAGAGGGCACTGAAAGATTCTCCACGCGGGCGACCGGCTCGGGATCGGGCTGCGTGAAGAAACGCCGCTCTTTGTAGAAAGCCCGGGCTTCCGCTGGCGACAGCGTGTGGTAAGAGGGAATATTGCGGCTGGCGATGACGTCAAGCAGCGCCTTCGCGTCTTTGTCGAGCATGGAGTCTCCTCTGTGGAATGGCGGGATCGGTTTTTTGTCGGTTACTGTAAACCGATCCTGCGTTTTCTGCCGGAGGCGCTTCTCTCCTGGTGTCAGGCGGCAGGCGGCGTTTGCGGGGACACGAGGAATTTTTCCTGGAAGCGATCGTGCGGCATGGGTCTGCCGAACAGGTAGCCTTGCCCGGCATGACAGCCGTTCCCGGTCAGGAACGCGACCTGTTCCTTCGTTTCGACGCCTTCCGCCACCACCTTTAAATTCAGAATATGGGCCAGCGAAATCACCGCCTTTACAATCGCGGCATCGTCCTGGTCGGTGGCGATGTCGTTGACGAAGGAGCGGTCGATCTTCAGGGTGTCGACCGGAAAGCGCTTCAGGTAATTCAGGCTGGAATAGCCGGTACCGAAGTCGTCGATGGAGATGGACACGCCGAGCTGCTTGAGTTCGATAAGCGTTCTGAGCGACTTGTCGACGTCGCGCATCACCATGGTCTCGGTGATTTCCAGTTCGAGATAACTCGGCGCAAGGCCTGTATCTGCAAGCACCTTCTCCACCACGCTGACGATATTGCCCTTCGCCAGCTGGCGCGCGGAGAGATTCACCGACACCGGGACCGGCGGAAATCCGGCCCTCTGCCATGCGACATTCTGCGCACAGGCGGAACGCAGCACCCATTCGCCGATGGCGATGATGAGCCCGCTGTCTTCCGCGATCGGGATGAACTCCGCAGGCGATACCATGCCGCGCACCGGATGGAGCCAGCGCACCAGTGCTTCGGCGCCGACCAGTTCGCCGCTTGCAAGACTGATCTTTGGTTGGTAGTGCAACAGGAATTCGTTATTGGCGATCGCGGCACGCAGGCTGTTGAGCAGCTCAAGGCGCAGCGTCGCATGCGAATTCATTTCGGCCGAAAAATATTCGACGGTATCGCGCCCGAGATCCTTCGCCTTGTACATCGCCGCATCGGCATTGCGCAGCAGCGCTTGCGCATTCGCGCCATCCTGCGGATACAGACTGACGCCGACGCTGCAGGTCACCTGCATTTCGAATCCGCTGACGGTCAGGGGTTCGGCAATTGCGGCGACGATGCGCCGGAGGGTATCCGCAAGCGCATCGCTTTGCTTGATACCGCTGAGAACAATCACGAATTCATCGCCCCCCTGCCGGGCGACGGTATCGGTGGCGCGGATGCAGGAGGCAAGGCGACGCGCAATAATTTTCAGCAATTCGTCGCCGGCCTGATGTCCGAGACTGTCGTTGACAAACTTGAACTGGTCGAGATCGATCAGAACGACCGCTGCCTGTTCGCGGTTGCGTGTCGCCAGAAGCATCGACTGCTCCAGGCGATCAACCAGCAGGTTGCGGTTGGGCAGGCCGGTCAATGCATCGTGCGTGGCCTGGTGCTGTATTCGATCTTCATTGATTTTTCGGTCGGTAATGTCGATCACCGTACCTTCGAAAAACAGGATGTCCTGATCGTTGTTTCGCACGGTACGTGCGTTTTCGGATATCCAGAGTATCTTGCCGCTGCGGTGATAGACCTGGGATTCGAAATTCGTCACGCTTCCCTGCTCATCCATGAGCCGCAGGAATTCGGCCCGGCGTTGCGGATCGACGTACAGCTGATGCTGGATATCCCGCAGATGCGTGATCATCTCGGCCGGTCCGTCGTAGCCGTACATGTTTGCCAGAGCGGGATTGACCGCGAGATAGCCCTTTTCCGGCGTGGACTGGAAAATGCCTTCAACCGCATTCTCGAAGATCGTGCGGAACCGCCTCTCGGCTTCATGCAGCGCGTGCTCTGCTTCCTTGCGCTGGGTGATGTCCTGGATGATGCCCTCGATTGCCACATGGTCGCCGGCGGCGCCGCGGATGCCGACGCCGCGTTCCCATACCCACCGGACGCCGCCATCCTGGCGCAGGATCCGGTATTCCAGGCTGAAGCGATCGCCGGCATCGAGCGCGTCGCGGATCACCGCATGCACATAGGCGCGGTCTTCCGGCAGGGTGATGTGTTCGTACGACACCCGGTGGTTATGCAGCAGGTCTTCGACCGCATAGCCGGTCAGCGCATGGCAGCCCTCGCTGAGGAACTCCATGGTCCATGAATCATCGATACGGCAGCGATATACGACACCATCCAGATTTGCGAGCAGATTCACCAGCATGCTGGCCTCATCTGCTGAATTGGTCAGCGTCGAAGAAGCCACATGGACTATCGTTTCCATGTTTTGCTCCATTCCTTCCGTCATGGCGTGCCGGTACGCCTGGCAGGCACATCTGAGCGGCAATTAAAATATTTCTAAGAAGCAATAACAGTACCACGCTGGAAGCAGCGGTGCGTGATGTTGACAGGCAAAAAGTTGGAAGTGGGACGTCGGCGTGGTGCGTCGGACACTTGGACGCACTGAAACAAGACATGTACCGGGATCTGACGAGGCATCGGATTGGTGGAATTCGATGCCTCGTGATCAGAATTTGAATCGTCGCCGGCTACTTGCCGGCGACAGGAAGGGAACCGAAACGCGTTAAAGGGATGATCAGTAACCGCGACGGCCGCGAACCATGCGGGAGGCATAGCGGGACTGGAACTTGCGCCAGACAAATCCTGCAACGGCTAGAAAAATCATTTTCCTCATGATGTGCTCCAGATAGAAAGAATGCTTTGAAAGAAACCGCGCTTGATACAGTAAGGCGGCTGTGAGCCCATCGAACGGCATGGGATGATACTTTTCTGACTAGCCGGCCACCCTTTGGTTCCTGTTTTCCTCTGTATCCGGGACCGCTGCCAAATGCATTCGCGGCGGTCCCGACGACAGGCTTAATGCTGCTTTTCGGATTCCTGGTCCCGCGTATAGGGTGAATGCAGATGCACCGGAGTAGGGGACCGCTTGCGCAACCGGATGTTGAGCATTTCCACCATCACCGAGAACGCCATCGCGCTGTAGACGTATCCTTTCGGCACATGATGACCGAAACCTTCGGCGATCAATACCACCGCAACCACCACCAGGAAGGACAACGCCAGCATCTTGATGGTCGGATGCGCCGACACGAAACGACCGATCGGTCCTGCAAAGAACATCATCATGGCCACCGACGCGATCACGGCGGCGATCATGACCGCGAGCTCGTCGACCATGCCGACGGCGGTGATGATGGAGTCAAGCGAGAAGACCAGGTCGATCAGCATGATCTGGATGACCACACCGGTAAAAGTTGCCTTCACCGCACTGGAAGTTTTTCCTTCCGCACCCTCGAACGACTCGTGGATTTCGCCAACGCTCTTCCACAACAGGAACAGGCCGCCGGCGATCAGCACCAGGTCACGCCCGGAAAAGTCGAACCCGAACGCCGAAATCAGCGGCTCGGTCATGCCGACAATCAACGACAGGATGAAGAGCAGGCCGATACGCATGAACATGGCCATGAACAGGCCCAGTCTGCGCGTGAATTCACGGCGTTCCGGCGGCAGTTTGTCGACCAGAATGGAGATGAAAATAATATTGTCGATGCCGAGCACCAATTCAAGTGCCGTCAACGTGGCGAACGCCATCCATATCTGCGGGTCCGAAAGCATTTCCATCATGAGATTTTCCTTATTGTTTGAATGGTCTCGGAACGATTCGCAAGCAAATGTTATTCCGGCCAAAGAAACGGGCGCCACGTGGTTAGTCGTGACGCCCGCAAAGTGATTATCGACGCATGGCCGAATAAAAAAAACCTGCTTGCCGGTGGGCAAGCAGGTCGGTCCTACATTAGTCGTTGCTGGCGAAACCCAGCAGGTGCAGTAGGCTGGTGAACAGGTTGAAGATCGACACGAACAGTGACAATGTCGCCATCACGTAATTCGTCTCGCCGCCACGGATGATGTTGCTGGTCTCGTACAGGATCATGCCGGACATCAGCAACACGAACACGGCCGAGACGGTCAGCGACAGCGCCGGGATGCTGAAGAAGATCGCACCGAGCCCGGCCAGAAACGCCACCAGGATGCCGACCATCAGGAAACCGCCCATGAAGGAAAAATCACGTTTGGTCACCAGTACATACGCCGACAAGCCGAGGAAGATCGCTGCCGTGCCGCCGAATGCCGTCATCACGATTTGCCCGCCGTTGGGCATGCTGAGATAGTGGCTGATGATCGGGCCCAGGGTGTACCCCATGAAACCGGTCAAGGCGAATACCAGCGCAACGCCCACGCCGCGGTCGCGGAATTTATTGACCAGGAACAGCAGGCCGAAGTAACCGACAAGGGTGATCAGGATGCCGGGATGCGGCAATCTCATCGCGGCGGATACACCGGCCGTCAGGGCGCTGAACGCCAGCGTCAGCGATAACAGCATGTAGGTATTGCGCAGCACCCGATGGGCGGCGCCGTCGATGACGGTGGATGCAGTGCCGGACCGGAGTGCGTCGGGTCGAATCTGGGTATAACGATCGTTCATAGCTTTATCCTTTAAATGAAACAACACCGGCGAGATGCCGGAAAGGTCGTTGCGAAGCATTGTAAAAAGGGGAAAAGTACACCGGTATCTCCAGAAATAAATGCAACAGACATCATAGATATGCGACGCTTATTTAAAAAGCGAAGATAATAGAAATATTCCTTCGCAAAAAACAGACATGAAGACAAATACCCTGAACTATCGGCATCTGTATTACTTCTGGATGGTGGCAAAGGAGGGAAGCATCACCCGTGCCGCCGAACGACTGGATGTTGCCATACAGACTATCAGTGCTCAACTCGCCTTGCTGGAGCAGTCGGTCGGGAAGGCATTACTGGCGCCGCAGGGCCGCCGGCTTGTCCTGACCGAGGCCGGCCGGGTGGCGCTGGCATACGCCGACCAGATTTTTCTCCTGGGCGAGCAAATGCAGGAAGTCCTTTCCGATAGCGATATCGGGCGGACGATGCGGCTGACTGTCGGCTTGTCCGATTCCTTGCCAAAAGTCATTGCATCACGCCTGCTGGAAGCGGCTTTGCATTTGCCACAGCGGGTAAAGCTGGTGTGCTATGAAGACGATTTCGAATCGCTGCTGGGTGATTTGTCGGTGCACAAGCTGGACGTCGTGTTGACCGACCGACCGGTTCCCTCCGGTACGACATTGCGGGTCTTCAGTCACTTGCTGGGCGAAAGCGAAATCGCATTGTTTGGCGTTCCGAAACTCGCGGAAAAATATCGTCCGAACTTTCCTGCCAGTTTGCAGGGTGCGCCGCTTCTGCTGCCTACACGCAATCATGCGATTCGCGGACGGCTTGACCACTGGTTCGAGGTAAACGATGTGCGGCCGGAAGTCGTCGGTGAATTCGACGACAACGCATTGCTGAATATTTTCGGCCGCATCGGCACCGGCCTTTTTCCCGGACCGTCGGCGCTGGCGAAGGAAGTCAGGGAGCAGTTCGGCGCGGTGTCGGTCGGGGCAATGAAGGTCAATGAACAGTTCTACGCGATCTCCAATGAACGCAAGATCAAGCATCCCGCCGTCGAAGCCATCCTGTCCGAAGTCCACGGGAAAGTGTTCGTAAGGTAACCGGAACCCGCTCCGGGCCGGCTTGTCAAATTGCAAGCGGTGGAATCCGCCTCGTTCTGGAGGATGCCTTGGCCCGAAGTGCATTACTGCTCATCAATCGCAAGAGCCGCAATGGTGCCGCTGATGTGGACGCCGGGCTGGCCTGCTTGAGGCAAGCCGGCATCGAAGTGATCGATGCCGATCTCGAGAAGCCGGACCAGATCCCGGAAGCGATACGCCGGCACGCCGATCATGTGGATTGCGTCATTGTCGGTGGCGGTGACGGTTCGCTGAATGCGGCGGCTCCCGCCCTGGTGGAGACCGGCGTGCCGCTCGGCATTCTTCCGCTCGGCACCGCCAACGACCTTGCCCGCACGCTTGCCATTCCGACGGATATCGAAGCAGCCGCGCAGGTTATCGTGTCCGGCATCCGGCACCATATCGACGTCGGCAGCGTCAATGGCCGCTATTTTTTCAATGTGGCCAATATCGGACTGGGCGTGCAGGTAACGCATCAGTTGTCGCCGGATCTCAAGCAGCGCTGGGGTGTCGTCTGCTACGCGCGCAGCCTTGCAAGCGCATTCAAGTCGTTCAACCCCTTTCATGCCGAAATCGTGTGCGATGGTCGCCGCCATCGCGTGCGGTCGATCCAGATCGCCGTCGGGAATGGCCGCTACTACGGCGGCGGCATGACGGTCGATGAAGAGGCCAGTATCGACGACCATCGCTTTTTTCTGTACAGCATCGAACCGCTCGATTTCTGGAACATGCTCAGGCTGGCACCGGCGGTGCGGAGCGGGACCTTCCAGGAACATCATCCGGTGCATCTTGAGCAGGGCCGCACCATCGAGATCGTTACCCGCAAACCGATGGTCGTTACCGCCGACGGCGAGATCGTCACCCGTACGCCGGCGCGCTTCACGATGCACGGTGGCGCCGTGCAGGTGTTTGTTCCGCCCGGCTATCTGCATCAATACGAGGAGACCCGCAATGTTGCTCCGAAGCGAACAGCAGCTCGCACTGAATGACCTTGAAAGCCTGTGCATGGAAGCGGCGGACCAGTACGCCGCCGCGGCCGGCAAAACCACGGACGTCTCGTTAGCGGCGTTATTCGAGGAACAGGGACGGCATTACGACCGGTTGGCGAAGGAACTGGCGGTGCATATCCGCGCCCTGGACGACCTGCCACAGTCTCCCGACCCGGACCGGGAAGCGGTCGATTCGCTCGTGTCCAGCATCAAGGCCTTTTTATCCAACGACGAGCGCATTCCGCTCATCGATGAACGCCATGCAGCCGAGCATGCCATTGCACAGGCAGCGCAGTCCGCATTACAGCTTGAGCTGCCGCCCGATACCATCGGCATGGTGCAGCGTATCCTGTCGCATGCGGAGAACGCCCAGTTCCGCCTTGATGCCGCGCGCTGACGGCTCATATCCATCAACGGCGCAACAGTCACGCCACCGTTCAGCCGGGATTGCTTGAACAAGGCCGGGTGGTTGCACCATACTGAGCCGTCCGGCTGATGCGTTATCTTTAGTCAGAATGCCGGCGCACAAGGAGCGCACCATGAAGAAGATGGGCCGCACGGCGAGCCTGCTGTTCGCGTTGTTTGCAAGTGTGCCGGCCGTTGCGTCGGATACGACCAGGACCATGCTGCTCGCCAGCCTGGAATGGCTTCCCTACGTGGGCGTCGGCCTGGAGCGGCAAGGCTTGTCGACCTTCGTCGCGGAGGCGGCGGCACAACGGATCGGATACCGGGTCAATGTCGATTACTTTCCCTGGACGCGGGCGATGCACACCGGCGGCAAGGATCCCCGCTATGCCGGTTATTTTCCCGCCTACTACACCGAAGAACGTGCGCGGGAATGCCATTTTTCCGCGCCGATCGGAAGCAGTACCATCGGATTTGCCCATCTCAAAAG
>NZ_DAIUCO010000121.1:0-15130 GCF_036846085.1 Noviherbaspirillum sp.
GACAAATTTCGCTTCTTTATCCGCTCAGCACGCCACTTTCCCGGCAGCGTCCAAGCGGAATTCAACAGCCACAGCCTCTATATTTGAACGCAGTCTCGCTCCAAAATCTTTTGCAACATCGAGGTCACCACAGCAATCAACATTAGGGGCGAGTGGACTGATCCTGCGCGCATGCATCGCCATGCTGCTTTGCCTGTTCGCCGCATTCGCGCCGCCTGCCATTGCGCACGACCTGGCTGGCGAGATGCGCGTGCACGCCTTCGTGAAACCGGAAGGCGACCGCCTGCATGTGCTCGTGCGCATTCCGCTCGCGCTGCTCCTGAATGTCGATCTGCCCAAGCAGGGGCCGGGTTATCTTGCGCTGGGCCAGATCGAGCCCGGCATCGCGCGCGCGATCGAGGCGACCGACAAGGGTATCGATCTGTTCGAGGATGGCAGGTGGCTGTCGATGGCGCAGGGAACAGGGCGCATCTCGCTGCCGTCGGATCGTTCGTTCGACAGTTTCGACAGCGCCCGCACGCTGCTGCTTGGCCCCAAACTGCCCGATAACAGCTATGTGTTCTGGAACCAGGGCTATTTCGACGCCTATCTCGAATACCCGGTCCAATCCGTGCAATCGAGTTTCGTATTCGATTTCCATATCGCACCCGGCCTCGGCGACCGGCTGAAGGTCGACCTGCGCTACATCGCTCCGGGAGGGGTGGTGCGCGCCTATGAGTTTTCGGCGGGATCGGACCCGATCGCGCTTGATCCGCGCTGGCAGCAGGCCGCGTGGACGTTCGTGAAATCGGGGTTCGCGCATATCCTCGACGGCCCCGATCACCTGCTCTTCCTGCTGTGCCTCGTCATTCCATTCCGCCGGCTGGACTGGAATCTCGTCGGGGTGATCACGGCGTTCACGGTCGGGCATACGATCACGCTGCTGTTCGCCGCTTACCGCTTCGTGCCCGCGGGCGACTGGTTCGTGCCGCTGGTCGAATTCCTGATCGCGGCATCGATCCTGTACATGGCGGTCGAGAACCTCATCAAACCGGACATGCGGCGCCGATGGCTGGTCACCGGCATCTTCGGCCTGGTGCACGGCTTCGGCTTTTCCTTCCTGCTGCAGTCACAGCTTCAGTTCGCCGGTTCGCATCTTCTGCTGTCGCTGCTGGCCTTCAACATCGGCATCGAACTCGGCCAGCTCCTGGTGCTCGTGATTGCCATGCCTGCCCTGATACTCCTGTACCGCACCCGGGTCGCTCCGGAAAAAATCATTACCGCGGTGCTGTGCCTGCTGATCGGCCACACCGCCTGGCATTGGCTGACCGAACGGGCCGACGCGCTGAAGGAAGCGGACTGGTCGACCGCGGCCGATGCGCTGACGGTGCCCGTCCTGCTGGCGGTCTTCCTTCTTGCCGTCGCCGCTGCCGTCCGGGTAGTGCTGAAGCGCCAAGGGCGCGGCACGACGCTGAACACGCCGCGACTTGATTGAATGGCGGCAACCGGCCGGCGCGTTGCCGCGGCGCGCTATACTGGCCGCCCTTCCCGAACCTGTGATACCTGTGCCCGCCATGCCAATGACCTACGAGCAATACCTGGACGAAGTCACCACCCTGATGACGGAATTTTTCGATGTCAGCGATGAAGATGCCATCAAGCACGTGATGCGCGCGCAGGCTGCGGATTTCTTCACCCTGCACGACGACCTGCCGGAAATGCGCACGCAGGAACGCGCGGAACAGGATGCGAGGACGATCTACGAACAGCGCAACAAATCGCGTCCGCATGTGGCGCCGAAGCGGCCGGGACCGACGAATGCACAGGCAAAGGGGCCGGCGAGAGGACCAACTAAGGGATCAACCACGGGACCAACGAAGGAACCGATGAAGGGCCCGCCAAAAGGGAAGAAGTAAGCCGCGCTCAGTAGATCCACGGAATCAGTTTTTTCACCCGCGCCTGGTATTGCGCATAGTCCGGATAGCGTTCCGCCAGCCAGCGCTCTTCCTTGCGCGCCTTCATGTCGAAGAAAATGAACAGGATCAGCGTCAGGCCCAGTCGAAGCCCGCTGGTCGTGGCGAGCGCGATGCCGAGGCAGGCGAGCAAGACGCCGAGGTAGATCGGATGCCGCACGAAGCGGTAAGCGCCACTGGTGACCAGCTCGCCGTCCGGCTTCGGACGCGGCAGCGGCGTCAGTGATCGACCCAGATTCAAGGCGCTGCGAGCCAGCAGCAGCATGCCCAAGCCGGCAACAACCCATCCAAAGGCACGAAACGCCATCTCGTAGGGCCAGGGAGCCTTTCCTGAAGGCAGGGCAATGAACACGACCAGCAGCACCGCCTGGACCGCCACCCACATCTCGCCGCGCTGACCCATGCTGCCTCCGATCCGGATGCATGCGAATTCGCAACGAATCGACGCTGCGATATGCACAAATCAAATAAGGAACCGCAAAACAATTCGTTCGCTTTTGGCAAGCGTCTCTTTAACCTTGCGACATCATCGCCATTCCACTACCTCCAGGGAGAAGATATGCTGCTCAAGAAACTTGTTCAATCGGTATTTGTACTCGCGCTTGCCGCGCCGTCCGCATGGGCGGCGGACGTCAGCCTGCTCAACGTCTCCTACGATCCGACCCGCGAGCTTTACCAGGATTTCAACAAGGCATTCGCCAAGCAATGGAAAGCCCAGGGCGGCGACAATGTCACGGTCAAGCAGTCGCACGGCGGCTCGGGCAAACAGGCACGCTCGGTGATCGACGGCCTGAGCGCCGATGTCGTCACACTCGCCCTTGCCTATGATATCGACGAGATCGCGGCGCGCGGCCTGATCGGCACCGACTGGCAAAAGCGCCTGCCGAACAACAGCTCGCCGTACACCTCCACCATCGTCTTCCTGGTCCGCAAGGGCAATCCGAAAGGCATCAAGGACTGGAACGATCTCGCCAGGCCGGGCGTTTCGGTGATTACGCCAAATCCGAAAACCTCCGGCGGTGCACGCTGGAATTACCTGGCGGCATGGGGTTATGCGTTGAAACAGCCGGGCGGCAATGATGCGACCGCGCGGGATTTCGTCACGAAGATTTTCAAGAATGTGCCGGTGCTCGATTCCGGCGCGCGTGGTTCTACAACCACCTTCGTCGAGCGCGGCATCGGTGACGTGCTGCTCGCCTGGGAGAACGAAGCGATTCTCGCCATCAAGGAACTCGGCCCGGACAAGTTTGAAGTTGTTGCGCCCACGGTCAGCATCCTCGCCGAGCCGCCGGTCGCGGTGGTCGACAAGGTGGCCGACAAGAAAGGCACGCGCAAGGTGGCGGAAGCGTATGTGAAGTACCTGTACAGCGACGAAGGCCAGGAGATCGCCGCCCAGAACTACTACCGGCCGGTATCCGAGAAGGTTGCAAAGAAATACGAGGCGCAATTCCCGAAGGTGAAGCTGTTCACCATCGCGGAAGTATTCGGCGGCTGGGCTCCCGCGCAGAAAGCGCACTTCTCCGACGGCGGATCGTTTGACCAGATCTATCAGCCGGGCAAGAAATAAGCGCCCACAGCGAATAGATCGGATAAACCATGACAGTCCTCCTGCTCGCCGGCAGTCCGTCGATTCCATCGCGATCCACGCGGCTGCTGCATTACGCCGGCGACCGGCTCGCCACGCTGGGACACCGTTCGACCAAGCTGCATGTGCTCGACCTGCCGGCGCAAGCGCTGCTGCAGGCCGATTTCAGCAATGCCGATATCAAGAAAGCCAGGGTACAGGTCGAACAGGCCGATGCGGTCATCATCGGCACGCCGGTCTACAAGGCGGCATACAGCGGTGTCCTGAAAATCTTTCTCGACCTGCTGCCGCAGGATGGCTTCACCGGCAAGCTGGTGCTGCCGATCGCCACCGGCGGCAGCCAGTCGCACATGCTGGCGCTCGACTATGCGCTGCGCCCGGTCCTTGCCGGATTGGGGGCCAGGCACGTGCTGCCGAGCATCTACGCAACCGATGCGCAGGTCGGCTGGTCCGGCGACAAAGGCCTGACGATCGATCCCGCGATTCTGCAGCGTATCCACGACGGCGTGGAGCACCTTGCCGGCAATCTCGACGCGCTGCGCGCCGCCCGTTCCGCCGAGTTCATCCCGGTACCGTTCTCCCAGGTGCGATGTAGCGTCTGACGGTCATCGACTGGACGTAACACGCCCCACAGGTAATTCCCCCTTCTTCCAAGGCCGCCGGCACGCGGCTGTCGAAACCGCTTCCCATGGCGGAGGGGGATGCTTTTTTCAATTTTTCAGAACAAGGACAAAAAATGTATTCCAACGACAAACGTAACGCCAGACGGCGCGCCCTCGGATTGCTTTCCGCCACCGCACTCGGCGCAGTCACCGCCACATTCCCTTCCTTCGGTCTTGCGCAAGGCAAGCGCACGCTGCGGATCGGTTTCCAGAAATACGGCACGCTGACCATCCTGAAAGCGCGCGGCACGCTCGAGAAACGACTCGCGCCGCAGGGCATCGAGGTGAAGTGGAACGAATTCCCGTCCGGCCCGGTGCTGCTCGAAGGCCTGAACGTGGGCAGCGTGGATTTCGGCACGGTGGGCGAGGCGCCGCCGATCTTTGCCCAGGCCGCCGGTGCGAACCTGGTCTATGTCGCCAATGAACCGCCGTCGCCGCTGAGTGAAGCCATCGTGGTGCCGAAAACCTCGACGCTGAAAAGCGTGGCCGAGCTGAAGGGCAAGAAGGTTGTGCTCAACAAGGGGTCGAACGTTCACTATCTTCTGGTGAAGGCGCTGGAAAAAGTCGGCCTCGACTACAAGGATATCGAGACCGTGTTTCTTCCGCCGTCCGACGCGCGTGCCGCGTTCGAGCGGGGCAGTGTCGATGCCTGGGTGATCTGGGACCCGTTCCTCGCGGCGGCGGAGAAGCAGCTCGGCGCGCGCATCCTCGCCGACGGCAAGGGCCTGGTGGCCAATCATCAGTTCTTCCTGGCGTCGCGGCCTTATGCGGAAAAAAACCCGGACGTCATCCGCGAAGTGATCGACGAACTGGTCAAGGTCGACGAGTGGGCGGCGAAGAACATCAAGGAGACGGCGAGCATCCTGTCGGGCCAGATCGGGCTGGATGCCTCCATCGTCGAATTGGCCGCCTCGCGCTACACCTATGGCGTAAAGCCGATCACCGAGCAGGTGCTGGTGGAACAGCAAAAGATTGCCGACACCTTCGCCGCCCTGAAACTGATTCCGAAGAAGATCGCCGTCAAGGACGCAACGCTGCTCACCAAGCTGTAGCAACGAACCCATGACGGCTTCGGTCAGGAATGAACGCCATATCGGCATTCAGAAGGGCTCGGTGAACCTGACGCTGCTGAAACGCGGCAGGTGATCGCCGATGCCTTCTCCCGGCAGAACCTGATACCGAAACCGATACGGGTCGAGGATGCGGCCCGGCAACCCGCTTCTTCCAATAAGCCGTACATCGTGCAACGAAAGGAATTCACATGAGCCTCAACCTGTTCTGGTTTCTCCCTACCCACGGCGACAGCCGCTACCTCGGCACGACGCGCGGCGCGCGGTCGGTCACCTACGATTACCTGCGCCAGGTGGCGGTGGCCGCCGACACCAATGGCTACGACGGCGTGCTGATCCCCACCGGCCGTTCCTGCGAAGATCCGTGGGTGGTGGCATCGAGCCTGATCGGCGCGACGAAAAATCTTAAATTCCTGGTGGCCATCCGCCCCGGACTCAGCTCCCCCGGCCTCGCGGTCCGCACCGCGGCGACCTTCGACCGGCTGTCGGGTGGACGGCTGCTGGTGAACGTCGTGACCGGTGGCGATCAGGGCGAACTGGAAGCGGACGGCCTCTGGGCGAGCCATGAAGAGCGGTATGAAATCTCTGCCGAATTCCTGCGGGTCTGGCGTGCCGCGCTGTCGGGCGAAGGCGGCGATGCCGGATTCGACCACGATGGAAAACACATCAAGGTGAAGGGCGCCAAGACCCTGTATCCGCCGCTGCAGAAGCCGTATCCGCCGCTGTACTTCGGCGGGTCGTCGGAAGCCGCCCATGAACTCGCCGCGGAACAGGTCGATGTCTACCTGACCTGGGGCGAACCGCCGGCGGCAGTGGCGGAAAAGATTGCCGACATCCGCGCCCGCGCCGCGAAGCACGGCCGCACCGTGCGCTTCGGCATCCGCCTGCATGTCATCGTGCGCGAGACCAGCGAGGCCGCATGGAAGGCGGCGGACGAACTGATCAGCCACCTCGATGATGAAGTCATCGCGCGCGCCCAGGCTGCCTTCGCCAGGATGGACTCGGTCGGACAACGCCGCATGGCGGCCCTGCACGGCGGCAAGCGCGACAAGCTGGAAGTGTCGCCCAACCTGTGGGCGGGCGTCGGACTGGTGCGCGGCGGCGCAGGGACGGCGCTGGTGGGCGATCCGGAAACCGTGGCGGCGCGCATCCGCGAATATGCCGACCTTGGCATCGAAACCTTCATCTTCTCCGGTTATCCGCATCTCGAAGAATCCTATCGCTTCGCCGAACTGGTTTTTCCGCTCCTCGGCAGGCAGCGCAACGGCAACGACGAAGGGTCGCTGACCGGGCCGTTCGGCGAAGTGGTGGCGAATGGATTCCTTCCCAAGGTTTCGCAAAGCTAAGGAGACGCCCATGTCTGCAACTACTGCACAGGCGCAGGTCGCCGCGCGCGCATCTCCCGCATCGCGCGGACTTCCGGCAATCCCGTGGAACCGGCAGGCACTCGCCCGCCTCGCGCCATGGGCGGTGCCCGCAACACTGATGATCATTTGGCAGATCGCCGCCCAGGCCGGCTGGCTGTCCAGCCGCATCCTGCCGGAGCCGCTTGCCGTGCTGCGCAGTGCATGGTCGCTGGCGGCGTCAGGCGAGCTTTGGGAACACGTCCGCGTCAGCGCATGGCGTGCGACATCGGCATTCGCCGTCGGCGGCGGGCTCGGGCTGCTGCTGGGACTGCTGACCGGCACCTTCAGGCAGGCCGAAACCCTGCTCGACACGACGATCCAGATGGTGCGCAACATTCCTGCGCTGGCCCTGATCCCATTGGTGATCCTGTGGTTCGGGATCGATGAAGCGGCGAAGCTGTTCCTGGTATCGGTGGGGGTATTTTTCCCGGTGTACCTGAATACCTTCCATGGCATCCGCTCGGTCGACAAGGGGCTGGTCGAGATGGCGAAGAGTTATGGCCTGTCGGGATGGGCGCTGTACCGCGACGTCATCCTGCCGGGCGCATTGCCGTCGATCCTGGTCGGCGTGCGCTTCTCGCTCGGACTGGTGTGGGTCTTGCTGATCGTGTCCGAAACCATCTCGGCGCAATCCGGCATCGGCTACATGACGATGAATGCGCGCGAATTCCTGCAGACCGACGTCGTGCTGGTCGGCATCCTGCTGTATGCATTGCTGGGCAAACTCGCCGACGTGCTGGCGCGTACGCTCGAACGCACGGCGCTGCGCTGGCATCCCGGTTATCAATAAGGCGACTGACATGAAAAACACTGACATTGAACGCCGGAAGGTGAAGGACGTGGTATCGGCCGCCAGCCATGGCGTGCGGGTGGTGGTGAGGGATGTGTGGAAGTCCTACGCGGGGCGCGATGTGCTGAAAGCCATCGACCTGCAGATCGAGCCCGGTGAATTCGTCGCCGTGGTCGGGCGCAGCGGCTGCGGCAAGAGCACCCTGCTGCGGCTGATCGCCGGCCTCGAGCGCGCGGAGGAGGGCACCATCACGCTCGGCGCGCATGATGCCGGCGCAGGCCGGCCGGAGACGCGCATCATGTTCCAGGATTCCCGCCTGCTGCCATGGAAACGGGTGCTCGACAATGTCAGCCTCGGGCTGACGCGACGAAAGGCAAAGGCCAACGATGCGCTGCGCAATGTCGGCCTGGAGGACCGGGCCTGGGAATGGCCTGCCGTCCTGTCCGGTGGCCAGCGTCAGCGGGTGGCCCTGGCGCGCGCGCTGGTCCATGAGCCGCGGCTGCTGTTGCTGGACGAGCCGCTCGGCGCGCTCGATGCGCTGACGCGGATTGAAATGCAGCAGCTCATCGAATCGCTGTGGCAGGAACGCGGCTTCACCGCGGTGCTGGTCACCCATGACGTCCAGGAAGCGATCGCAATGGCCGACCGCGTGGTGCTGATCGAGGATGGACAGATCACGCTCGACGAACGGATTTCGTTGCCGCGTCCGCGGGCACGCGGCAACGCCGCGTTCGCTCACCTTGAAGAACGCATCCTGGCGCGGGTGCTGAAGCACGCGCCTTCCGGACCGGACACGCCGCTCGGCGATGTGTCCTTGCAAAAAACAGTCGGCCAGGTCGCATGGGCCATCTGATCATTTCTTACTTCGTTCAATCACACCAAAAGGGAACATCATGAGCATTCAGGCAATCAACGTACGCAACCAGTTTCGCGGCAAGGTGAAAGCCATCATCGACGGACCGGTGGTATCGGAAGTCGATATCGAAACGCCGGCGGGTATCGTCACCTCGGTGATCACGAGCCGCTCGGTGCGCGATCTCGGCTTGGAGCCAGGCGTCGAAGTCGTCGCGCTGGTCAAGGCAACGGAGGTATCGATCGCGAAGCTGTAACGGGATTGGCGGTACGGCGGATGATGCCGGTGCATTCCGGCATCATCCGCCGATTCAACGATTCGGCGATGTCGTTGGCTATCTCGCGTCGCGAAGCTCCCTGCGCAGGATCTTGCCGACCGGTGTCTTGGGAAGATCGGACCGGAACTCGATCACCTTCGGCTGCTTGTAGCTGGTCAGGTTCGCCCGGCAATACTCCCGCACCTTCTCTTCGGTCAGCCCCGCGTCCTTCTTCACGATCACCAACTTGACGGCTTCGCCCGTCTTTTCATCGGGCACGCCCACCACCGCGCATTCCAGCACGCCATCCAGCGTGGCGACAACGTCTTCCACTTCGTTCGGATACACATTGAAACCGGAGACCAGCACCATATCCTTCTTGCGGTCGATGATCTTGAAGTAGCCGCGCGCGTCCATCACGCCGATGTCACCGCTTTTGAAAAAGCCGTCCGCGGTCATCACCTTGGCGGTTTCATCGGGCCGCTGCCAGTAGCCCGCCATCACCTGCGGACCCTTGATGGCGATCTCGCCCGGCTGGCCGACCGGCACTTCATTGCCGTCGTCGTCCAGGCATTTCATCAGGGTGCCGGGGAGCGGCACGCCGATCGTGCCGGAGAACGCGGTGTTCGTGGTCGGATTGCAGCTCGCGCTGGGAGACGTCTCCGACAAGCCGTAGCCCTCGCAGATCGGGCAGCCGGTCTTTTCCAGCCATTGCCTGGCGACCGCGGCCTGCACGGCCATGCCGCCGCCGAGGGACACCTTGAGGTTCTTCCAATTCACCGTGTGGAAGTCCGGATGGTTCGCCAACCCGTTGAACAAGGTGTTCACCGCCGGGAAGGCATGGAAAGTCTGCGTGGAGAGCTCCTTGAAAACGGCCTTCAGGTCGCGCGGATTCGGGATGAGGATCAGTTTTCCGCCGGTTCGCAGGGACAGCATCATGCAGCAGGTGAACGCGAAGATATGGTAAAGCGGCAGCGCGCAGACGCCGGTCGGCTGCTCATTGTCCGGCACCTTGCTCATGGACGGCGCATTCCAGGCGTCGGACTGGAGGACATTGGCAATCAGGTTTCGATGCAGCAGCACGGCGCCCTTCGACACGCCGGTGGTACCGCCGGTGTACTGAAGGACAGCGACGTCGTCGGGACCGGCATCGACGATCTGCGGCTTTCGCTCCTGTCCGTGCGAGATGGCATCGTTGAAGCGCACCGCGCCCGGCAGGGAAAACGCCGGCACCAGTTTCTTCACCTTGCGCACGACGTAGTTGACGATGCTGCCCTTGACCGGGCCGAGCATGTCACCCATCGACGCGAGCACGACATGCCTGACCGCCGTATTGCCGATGCATTGCTGGAGCGTGTTCGCAAAATTTTCGATGATGACGATCGCCTTGGCGCCGGAGTCTTTCAGCTGATGCTCCAGCTCGCGCGGGGTGTACAGCGGATTCACGTTGACCACCACCATCCCGGCGCGCAGGATCGCGGCGACGGCGATCGGGTACTGGGGCACATTGGGCATCATGATCGCCACGCGGTCGCCCTTGGCCAGGCCAAGTCCCTGCAGATACGCGCACAGTTTCCAGCTCATGCTGTCGGTCAGGCCGAAGCTGAATTCCTTGCCCATGAATACGTAGGCAGGCCGCGATGCGAACTTCTCGAAGCTTTCGTTGATCAATTTGACCAGCGATCTGTATTGCGTCGTGTCGATGTCCGCCGGCACGCCGGGCGGATAGGCAGAAAGCCATGGACGATGTTCCGCGAGGTCGGCTGCTTGCTGTTGAAGGTTCATTGTTGTCTCCGCTTATGGTCTGTACCAGATTTTTTATATCGGACTTGCACGGCATGCCTTGTCAAAGGCGATCCTGGCGCAAAAGGGAGTGCCCCGGTTCGCGCCGGATTATTTAAGCATCTTTGCCGGCGCATGAACACCAGATCGCTGATTTAATCCGCTCGGCAACGCCTTTCGGCATAGCCGGCTTTTCTCCTTATTTGAAATCGTCCTATGTAAATGCAAAAAAAGTCGTTTTGTTTATAACGACTGAGTGCAATTATTGCGCCTCTATAGCTGTTTTTGTAATAAGCAGTCGTTTCCATCGATCACCAACACCCCGAATCCGTCGGCAAGTATCGCCAATCGGGGGAACGACATGGAGCGGCGCAAGGGGAGAAGCATGGCTGGTGCAATAGCAACATGGGGATTCAAGGGCGGACTATCGCGAAGCGGTCCGAAGCGGGTCATGCCCGGCTTCAATCTGTCGCTTGGATTCACACTGCTGTATCTCGCGCTCATCGTTCTCATCCCGTTGTCAGCGGTCTTCCTGAAAACGTTCACCATGTCGTGGGACGCATTCTGGTCCGCGGTAACGTCCGACCGGGTGATGGCGTCCTACCGGCTGACCTTCGGCGCTTCCCTGATCGCGGCCGCGCTCAATGTCCTTTTCGGTGGCATCGTGGCCTGGGTACTGGTGCGTTACCGCTTTCCCGGCAAGAAGCTGATCGATGCCCTGGTCGACCTGCCGTTTGCGCTGCCGACCGCCGTCGCCGGCATCGCATTGACGGCGCTGTACTCGCCGGCCGGCTGGATCGGCCGTTACCTGGAACCGCTGGGAATCAAGGTGGCCTTCACACCGCTCGGCGTCCTTGTCGCGTTGACCTTCATCGGCCTGCCGTTCGTCGTGCGCACGGTGCAGCCGGTGCTGGAAGAAGCCGAGCGCGAGCTTGAGGAAGCCGCCGCCAGCCTGGGCGCGGATCGCTGGCAAACTTTCACCAGGGTGATTTTCCCGACCGTCCTGCCGGCCTTCCTGACCGGCTTTGCGCTTGCCTTCGCCCGCGCCACCGGCGAATACGGCTCGGTGATTTTCATTGCCGGCAACATGCCGATGGTGTCGGAAATCACGCCGCTGTTCATCATCACCAAGCTCGAACAATACGATTACACCGGCGCCACCGCCATCGCGGTCGTGATGCTGATCGTGTCCTTCCTGTTGCTGCTTACCATCAACCTGTTGCAAGCCTGGACGCGCAAGCGCGGCCGGCCTGAGAAAGTCTGATATGGCCGGAGCCGCCGTTAGCCTTCCCATTTCCGCCCAGCCGCGCGGCGAACCGGCCTATGCGCCGGCCGCGACGGTCGAACCGTTATGGGTGCGCGCGCTGCTGATCGGCATCGCTCTTGCATTCCTTACCCTGTTCCTGTTCATCCCGCTGATTGCCGTCTTCACCGAGGCGCTGAAGAAGGGATGGGACACTTACATCACCGCGCTCATCGAGCCCGATGCGGTGGCTGCAATCAAGCTCACGCTGCTGACCGCATCGATCGCCGTGCCGCTGAACCTGGTGTTCGGCGTCGCCGCCGCATGGTGCATCGCGAAATTTGAATTCCGCGGCAAGAACATCCTGCTTACCCTGATCGACCTGCCGTTCTCAGTGTCGCCGGTGATCGCCGGCCTGATCTACGTGCTGCTGTTCGGCGCGCAGGGATGGTTCGGCTCGTGGCTGGCCGAGCACGACATCAAGATCCTGTTCGCGGTGCCGGGCATCGTGCTCGCCACCATGTTCGTCACCTTTCCATTTGTCGCCCGCGAACTGATCCCGCTGATGCAGTCGCAGGGCACGGAAGAGGAAGAGGCGGCGCTGGTATTGGGTGCGTCCGGCTGGCGCACCTTCTGGCATGTCACGCTGCCGAACATCAAATGGGGCCTGCTGTACGGCGTGATCCTCTGCAATGCCCGCGCGATGGGCGAGTTCGGCGCGGTGTCGGTCGTCTCCGGGCACATCCGCGGCGAGACCAACACGATGCCCCTGCACGTGGAAATTCTGTACAACGAATACAACTTTGTCGCCGCCTTCGCCACCGCCTCGGTGCTGGCGCTGCTCGCACTCGTCACGCTTGCGCTGAAGTCCTTCATCGAATGGCGCGCGCACGGACCTCACCAGCAAACGGACCAGGAATAATCATGGGCATTGAAGTCAAACACATCCAGAAACGTTTCGGCAACTTCGTCGCACTCGACAACGTATCGCTGAATTTCGCGCCGGGCGAACTGACCGCCTTGCTGGGCCCGTCCGGCTGCGGCAAGACGACCCTGCTGCGCATCATCGCCGGACTGGAGCAGCCGGATTCCGGCCAGGTGTTCCTCGACGGCGAGGATGCGTCGGGCCACCACGTGCGCGAGCGCCAGGTCGGTTTCGTATTCCAGCACTATGCGCTGTTCAAGCACATGAGCGTGTTCGAAAACATCGCCTTCGGCCTGCGCGTGAAGCCGCGCAACGTGCGTCCGTCCGAGACGGAGATCAGGAAGAAGGTGATGTCGCTGCTGGAGCTGGTGCAGCTCGACTGGCTGGCCGACCGCTATCCGCCGCAGCTCTCCGGCGGCCAGCGTCAGCGCATCGCGCTGGCCCGCGCGCTCGCGGTGGAGCCGCGCGTGCTGCTGCTCGACGAACCGTTCGGCGCGCTCGACGCGAAGGTGCGCAAGGAATTGCGCCGCTGGCTGCGCCGCCTGCATGACGAGCTGCATGTCACCAGTATTTTCGTCACCCACGACCAGGAGGAGGCGCTCGAAGTCGCCGACCGCATCGTGCTGATGAACAAGGGCAAGGTGGAACAGATCGGCTCGCCAAACGATGTCTACAATCATCCCGCGTCGCCCTTCGTCTACGGCTTCCTCGGCAACGTCAACCTGTTCCATGGACGGGTGCATGAAGGCGTGCTGGATGCGGGCGGCGTTGCGCTGGATGCGCCCGACCATGCGCAGGCGCGCGACGCCACCGGCGTCGGCTACGTGCGTCCGCATGACATCGAGATCGAACGCTATACCGGCGACGCTGAAGGCATCGTCGCACGCCTGCGCCGCGCCCATGCGATCGGTCCGCTGGCGCAGCTCGACCTCGAACGGGCGGACAACAAGCAGCTCATCGAAGCCGTGATTTCCACCGAACGGTACATGCACCTCGGCCTGGTGGAAGGCGACACGCTGGTGGTGCGGCCGAAGCGGCTGCGCGTATTCGTCGATGAAGCGGTGTAAGCGGAGACCGGCATGAATTTTCAGCAGCTACGTTCCGTCAGGGAAGCGGCCCGCCGGGGGTACAACCTGACCGAGGTTGCCAACGTTCTTTTCACCTCGCAGCCCGGCGTCAGCCGCCAGATCCGCGAACTGGAGGAAGAACTCGGCGTGGAGATTTTCGAGCGCAACGGCAAGCGGCTGACCGGGCTGACCGAGCCGGGCAAGGGCATCCTGCACATTATCGAGCGCCTGTTGCTCGAAGCGGAAAACCTGCGCCAGGCGAGCCAGGAATATGCCGGCGAGAAAAGCGGCACGCTGGCGATCGCCACGACGCACACCCAGGCACGCTATGTGCTGCCGCAGGTGGTGCAGTCCTTCCGCGCGTCGTTCCCGGATGTGCGCGTGGCACTCCAGCAAAGCTCGCCGGAGCATATCGCCGAGTGGGTGATTTCCGGCAAGGCCGATGTCGGCATCGCGACCGAGGGCCTCAGCCAGTTCGAGGAACTGGTGTCCTTTCCGTGCTATCGCTGGAGCCACGTCATCGCCGTGCCGGAAGGACATCCGCTGACCCGCATCGGCAAGGTATCGTTGCAGGACCTCGCCGCCTATCCGCTGATCACCTATGACGTCGGCTTCACCGGGCGCGGTCATATCGATGATGCATTCCGTGAAGCGCAGATCCCGACCGATATCGTATTGACCGCGATGGATTCCGACGTGATCCAGCAGTATGTCGCGCTCGGGCTCGGCGTCGGCATCGTCGCCTCGATGGCAGCCGACCACAATCTCGCGCCGGGCCTGCGCGCGGTCGAGGCTGCCCACCTGTTTGCACCCAACGTTACGCGCCTTGCGGTGCGGCGCGGCGCCTACCTGCGTTCCTACATCTATGACTTCATCCTGCAGTTCGCCCCGGAACTGCGGCGCCAGGATATCGAGACGGCGCTCAATGCCGGCGCATAAGTAACGACATCGACCGGCCGGCTTTTTCCGGCTATCTGATCGGAAGCCGGGTCGTGTACTTCACTTCCTCCATCACCGCATAGGTGTGCGTCTCGCGCACGCCTTTCAACTGCAGCAGCGACTTGCCGAGAAATTCCCGGTAGGCATTCATATCCTTTACCCGCGCCTTGACGAGATAGTCGAAACCGCCGGCGACCATGTGGCATTCGAGTACCTCGGGAATCGCCTGCACGCTACGCTTGAACGCGTCGAAGACATCCGGCGTCGTACGGTCTAGCACCACTTCGATGAACACCAGCAGCGCCACGTCGAGCAGCTCGGGATTGAGCTGTGCGGTGTAGCCCATGATGTAGCCGGTGTCCTGCAGCCGTCGTACTCGCTCCAGGCACGCCGCTGGCGAGAGGTTGACGCGTGAGGCGAGTTCGACGTTGCTGATGCGGCCATCGTTCTGGAGTTCGGAGAGGATGTTTTTGCTGATTTTGTCGAGCATGGGGGGTGGATGTTTTGTTGTTCGGTTTAGCTTCTATGAATGCATTGCAAATCAAGTGCGCGCTACGAACCAAGTTCTCCCAGCGCTCCGTAAGGTTCCCTCCCCCTTGC
>NZ_DAIUCO010000122.1:0-15111 GCF_036846085.1 Noviherbaspirillum sp.
GTAGTAGCGCATGGTGTTGCGTTCCACCAGACCGCGCACGCCGGCGATATGGTCAGGCTGACCGTCCTGCCTGCTTCCCGTCACGGTAAAGCCCACCTTGCCCCGCCCGACGGTTGCGAGATAGGCTTGCATGGCGAGCCGGCCGGAAAAGTTGACCGAGTAAGAATAGGTCAGATGCAAAAACGTTTTAGCATTCGGAAGCGATGCGGCTTGGAGTTGAATCCGATAGTCGCTGGTGCCCAGCGGCCCGTCCCTAGCATCGAGCAAGACTTCGAGATAATCGGGCGTAGCCGCAGTGACCCGATAACCAAATGTCACGCGCGTTGATTCGCTCAATTCTTCAGGAGTCTTCTTTCCGATGTTCACCTCCAGGCTTGTCGCGGAGGCTTTGCCCGCAGCACGGCAATATTTGGTGTTGATATGCAACAGCATGATGTCACACCAATGCGCCGGATCACTCAAGCCGGCGCTGACCGCCGTGATCGGGTGGTCGAGGATCGCGTAGATATCGCCTTTCAAGCCGTTGGCTGTTTCCACGGATTCGAGGACCAGCGGCTGGTCGAACTGATTCTGTCGAAGCGGTTGTTCCAGCAATGCGCGTTTTGCGCGCAGCGCCGCCACGGGATTCGCTTCCGCCGCAACCGCGCCGCAGCTGATGCTGAGGGCAGTAATGGCTAGCAGACAGCGGATGCCGCTACTTGTTCGAGACTGGAATTGCTTTTTCATGGCTTCTCTTTCATGACGGAATCGGCGCATAAAGCCAATGTTGCAAGGTGCACTACTGCCGAGGTTACAAAGGCATTACTGCTGGAATGGCGGTTGAAATCACAGCCAGTAAGCCAATCCACGCGCGGTCCATTCCTTGAGCCGATCAATCGATGGGCGGGTCTGCCAACTGTCGGCCGTGATTTCCACCGAGTTGCGCAAATCCTCCGCAAACGCGCTTTCCATTGCCAGGCCGAATTCCGTACCCAGAATGACGACATTGATTTCGCTGTTGTGCAAAAAACTGCGCGTATCGATGTTCGTCGATCCCACCGTCGCCCACATTGAATCGATCACCGCCGTCTTGGCATGCAGCACCGCTATCTGCAATTGATAGATTCTGATCCCGCTCTCGAGCATTTCTTCATAGAACGAATGCGCGGCGTGGAATACAAGTCCGCTATCGGTCACGCCCGGCAAAATGATCTTTACATCGACACCGCGCTGTGCCGCTTCCTTCAGCGCATGGAGAATCGCCGCGTCCGGCACGAAATAGGCACTGGTGATATGCACCGCATGCCTGGCCTCCTGGATTGCCAGGATGTATGCCTTATAGATATCGTGATCGCCGCCGGGTTCGCTCGCCAGCACACGCACCAGTTTGTCACCCTCCTCTTTCAAAGGCGGGAAAAACTGGCTGTCGGGAAGATCGGGAGAATTCCGCTTCGCCCAGTTACTCAGGAACACCCACTGCAGTGCCGCTACCGCCGGCCCTTCGATCTTGATATGCGTATCGCGCCAGCCTAGCTTCGCGTCGTGCCTGCCTTTCGAACGAAACATCGAGCTAGTGGAATACGTGGCACTGATATTGACGCCGCCGGTAAAGGCAACAACACCGTCGACCACCAGGATTTTCCGGTGGTCCCTGTTGTTCGGCGTCCACGGCCCGATCAGTTTGAGCGGATTGACCGGATTGAACGCGAGCAGGCGGATACCGGCATCGCGCATCTTGTCAAAGAATGCGTCCGGCGTGCCGAGCGTGCCAACGCTGTCATAGATCACATTGACCTGCACGCCGGCGCGCTGCCGTTCGATCAGCAGGTCGGCGAAACGGATGCCGAGTTCGTCCTGATCGAAAATGTAGGTTTCGAGGTTGATGTGGTTGGTGGCATGGCTGATGGCGTCGATCATCGCCGCCATGGTCTGCGGGCCGTCGTACAGCAGGCTGACCTTGTTGCCGGCAATCAGTGGACTGCCGGTGGCGGCCTCCTCAAGGGCGGCCAGCGCGGCGATATCGGTATGCGAATTGCGCCAGCGCTGTTTGAGCAGGGACCTCGATTTTTTTGCGCTGAGGTCACCGCGTGCATCGGTTACGGTGGGGTTGGAAGGCGCTACCAGCGACGTGTTTAGATACCGCACTTCAGGCAGCGCCGCGCAGGCACCCGTTAGCAGCGCCAGACCGGCGATGCAGACGAAGCGAAGGATTCTCATACGAAGAACGTCCCGGCCTGCGCCCCGCCTGTTCATGATGTGCGTGTCATGACGCCGGCATCGACTTTCACCTTCTCGCCAACCCGATAGCCGGGATCGGTCGCAAAGGGCACCATCTGTGTGGTGCAGTTTTGCAGCCGAACGACGATCTCGTAGTGGGTCGTGTTGCGCACTTTGCCCTCGATCATATTGCCGGCATACGCGCCGCCGACCGCGCCGGCGATCTGCGCCGCCGTACGGCCGCTGCCGCCACCCACCTGGCTACCCAGAAGGGCGCCGACGACACCGCCGCCGATGGTACCGAGATAACTGCCTTCACCCTTGACCTCAATCAGGTTGACCGCCTCCACCGTGCCGCAGTTGTAGCAGATGCGCGCTACTGGCGCCGGCGCTGCAGCAAATTGAAGTGGCTTGCCGAGCGTGGCGCTGGTAACCCGGTCGCCCATGCGCAGGTTGGCCGTCACGACGCTGTTGCGCCCGATCCGGTCGCTGCTCCTGATGGTGTATGTCGTCGCGTACTCGCCGCGGCTTACTTCCGGCATGAATACTTTGGCTTTCACGCCATTGATGACAAGGTCCGCTTTCGCACCTGGTGTGCCGGCCATTGAAAACTGCAAGTCATTGCCGCCACCGAGATCGGCGACCGGCTCGACATTAAAGCGCTCGATCTTTAATTGCGGGCTCGGCACGGCCTTCGCGGCGTGATATCCGACGCCGATTTGCAGCGATTCGTTCAGCACCGTGCTGGCGACCTGGTTACCGACACGCAGATTCGCCGTCACCGGGCTCCGCGCCGCAATCTTGTCGCGGCTGCTGACGATGTAGGTACCTTCATAGTGGCCGGCTTCTGTTTCGACCATCGGCACATTGCGGGTTGCACCATCAATACGCAAGGCGGCCGACCCGCCCGGCGTGCCGTAGAGATCAAAATTCAGTTCGGCGCCAGGGCGCATGCGCTTCACTTCATCGACATGAAAGCCTTCAATGCGAGGCGTGCCCTGTGTCGCACCATACTGCTGGGCAAACGCCATGCCTGGGGTGATCAGCAAGGGCATCAGCGCAGATATGGCAAGCGCGCTGGCCAATATAGTTTTTGTGGTTTTCATTGTTGTTCCCTGTTGGTTGATTCGAATGGTACTGATGTCCCATCGACTCATCATGCGCCGTGAATCCGAAGATAGGCCAGCTGACGCTGCGGGTCTGTGTGCCAGCGAACATTCGCACCCGCTGCAAGCGCATTTTGCGATCTGAGCGTCAGCAAACGGAACAGACGACGCAGAGCATCGACAATCGCATCAAGCAGGAAATTGACAAAGCGCCTGTAGAAATCAACGAAGCGATACCGTAGCAGCCTTCGGCTAGACAGGTCATCCCAGAGCAGCGGCTTCTGTTATGCAAAGTGACACAACGACGCCGTGGCGTTCTGTTAGAAGCTTTTAACGCTGTATACCGGATGAAACAGAAAAGAACGACATAAACAAGCAAGTCCGCGGAGCGTTGGCTACCCTTATCGGCATTGTCGGCCTGACCGGCTCTATGCACCGCAGCCTACGAATCGCGCCACGAATACGGACCAAGGCGGGCGGCTTTGCTTTCTGAGTACTCCGTCCGCGTCGACAAGTGTCCTGCGTGCCTGAGAAGTACTTTGTTTGCGCAATGAATAGTTTGCCGAATGTGGTTTACCGCACCGATGCCATATCAGGATCAACGTAAAGTTTGAATGTCGATGCAGCGATGAAATAACACTTCGACGATGTGCATGCGAACCGAATAGGCCAGGGTCCTCCTTCTCCTGCCTATCCACCAAGAACACGGCGGCGCGAGCCTCTCGCTTTGAATCCGCCAACCATGGAGATCAGAATGAATTGGGATGTCATCGAGGGAAACTGGCTGCATTACATAGGCCAGGTAAAAGCGCAATGGGGAAAACTGACAATCGATCATCTCGATGCCATTGCGGGAAACCGTGAACAACTCGCCGCCCGGATTCAGGAAGCTTATGGCGTCGGCCCGATCGAGGCAGACATGCAGATCAGGTCGTTCCAGAAATATCTGAAAAAAAGCGGTACGTTCTGATTGCTTGCGGTCCGCTGCCAGCCTGATTGCTTCACCAATTACGAGGACATAATGAAAAGACTTATCGCCACGATGCTGATCAGCACGGCATCCATTGGATATACCACCGTCTCGTCAGCCGCCACTGCGGAAGGAAAGGCAGCATATGCAGCGGCCAAGGAGCATGCGGCAGCCGGCTACAAGGTGGCGAGCGACAAATGCAACGCCGTGACCGGAAATCCGAAGAAGGTATGCGTGGCAGAGGCAAAAGCCGCCCGCGTTCGTATCGAAGCCGACGCCAGGTCGAGCCATGAAGACAGCCTAAGCGCCTGGACGAGCGCCCGCAAAGCTATTGCCAATGCCGATTATGACGTCGCGATTGCCAAATGCGGCAGTCAGACCGGCAACGACAAGGACGTCTGCGTCAAGGCGGGCAAGGCAGCAAAGATCGAGGTCCTTGCCGATGCAAAGGCGGACAACAAAGTTGCCACTGCACGGGCCGATGCCGCGGACGACAAGCGCGACGCTCACCATCAGGTCGCGGTCGAAAAATGCGATGCGTCCGCCGGCACAGCGAAGGACAGCTGTCTTTCGTTCGCCAACACGATGTACGGCAAATAATTTCTGGTTTTTAACGCAGCAATGCCTCGCAACCAAATCTTTGATTTCGAAGCATCTTTTTCACTTATAAGGAAACACCGACATGAACAATTCCAAACGCTTCGCAACAGTGCTATTTTCCGTCCTGATGATTGCCGTAGCCGGATGCGCATCCACTTCAAAAACTGAAGGCACGGCCGAATATGTCGATGACACGGTCATCACATCCAAGGTCAAGGCAGCAATATTCCAGGAGCCGGTTTTGAAGTCACGTGAGATCAACGTCGAGACATTCAAGGGCACGGTTCAGTTAAGCGGCTTTGTATCGTCGCAGTCCGATGTCACGAAGGCCGTCGAGATTACGCGCAGTGTCGCCGGCGTGAAGTCGGTCAAGAACGACATGCGCGTCAAGTAAGCGGCTTTCTGTTTGCGGCTTACAGCGGGCGTACTCTGCTGTAAGCCAATACCATTTTGGTTTCAATGACAGGCTCACGGCATGCTTGATCTGTTCGCCAAGGGTAGTCCTGACCTCCTTCGGAAGTCGTGCCGGGCTAAGGTCAAGTTTTTCGACTCCTTTGTTGTGTGGCCTTAGATTCCTGTTCTACATTCCTGTTCTGCTCCGTGCTTACGGGTGAGTCCGGTGTAAGCCAGTCCAGTGCACCGCAGCGCCCCCTTCCTCCATTCATCCGCCACCGGTCCGCAATCCTGCTCCGCGCATCGTGCAAAGACCCGAACCAATGCGGTTTAGACACTCCTGCCGCAGCCGTCTATTCAAAGCGTCGAAGTGAGCATTGCTCGCTGTCTTGTCCGGCCGCTGGGATGCCAGCTGCAGGCCCGGCTCATACACCCAGCAATCCGTGCTCTGATAAACGAATCTGGACGTTGTCTGCTTTGATTCCATTTGTGCTGCCACGCTGTTGATTTGCCGACCGTCCCTCCTTAGCAGCGCATGGATCCGCTGGCATTGATACCGGATGCATACCGCAGCGGCTTCCCTGATGGGCACAATTCTTGGTGCCTGATACGCGGCATCGGAGCAATAGCGATACAGCGAGCATACGATTATCATCACCTGGCACGCCTGGCTCCGATTTGCTCCGAATCGGTACGGCACGTCGTACTGCTCTTCACGCCTGTGTGCAGGCATCAGAGCTTGCGCCGCACAATGCCTTGCAGCATGGCCTTGTCCAGGATCAAATTGAACACCGGTTTACTGAGCATCGCATCTCTTCCTGCAATTGCTTCAGGCGGCTCAACTCAGACAGATTAGTCTGTCGTTTGTCTTCTTTCAGTGAAAGAACCTCGCTTGCGCATTCGCCGTCTTGCTGCTTCAGTAAGTACGCGATTTTCTTGCTTTTATTGCGTGATATCGTCCCAGCATGTTCCGCCCGCTGCTTTGTCATCCGTTCCGACTGTTCTCGCATAAATCGAGACTATTTACCGAAGAGGGATCAGTAGAAGCGAACCAGCTGGAGGATCCGCACTATCATACCGCTCACCACACCAGGTTAAGGTCCGATAAAAGGACATGGCAAGCATCGCGTTTCGACGCGGCTCCATGAACAACGACGAAAGACATAGGCGATGGGGTGACGTATTGTTTCGCCACACAAAGAGAATTTGTACCTTGGCTTTACTCTACCATCACCGACATGGCCGGATTTTGCGGCTTTTCCACATTCGTCCAAGCGCCCGCGGCATGTGATTCGCCAGCAGTTGCAACGGCAGCACATGCAGGATAGGCGACAGTTTTTCATAGTGCTCCGGCGGGCGGATCACATGCGTACCTTCACTCTATGCAGGCATGAATCCGCGTCGGCGAACGCATGATGTTGCCCGCTGCTTGCACGTCCCGGATGTTGGACTTCAGCGACTCGATCAGCGCGTCGTTCGGTGCGGCAGCAAAACAGTATTTCATTGGTGGCCAATGTCAACTATCTGGTGCTTTCTGCGTCTTATTAAGGGCTACCGACCGTTTGGCCGGTCAACCATGGTGCAAAACTGTCTGAACACGGCCCTCTGGAGTTCTGCATCGCTAGCTTGCTCGCCTTGCTAGCGATGCAGACAGCCACGAAATTAAACGTGGCATGACTTGCTGACTTATTTAGCAGGAACCACGACGACTGTGCTGCCAGTTTTGCCCGTCTCACCGGTATCACCTTTTGCTCCGTCGTATCCCGGCGCGCCGGTTGCTCCAGTAGCACCTGTTGCGCCGGTCGCACCCGTTGCACCAGTCGCACCGGAATAGGACGTTTCACCCATGGCGCCAGTCGCACCGGTGGAGCCTGTTGCACCGGTGGCGCCAGTTGAACCGGTCGCGCCTCTTGCGCCGTTGGCGCCGTCATAACCAGCCGAACCGGTTGCGCCGGTCGCACCTGTTGCGCCAGCAGGAGCTGACGCACCAGTGGCACCAGTCGCACCAGCAGCACCAGCCGGGCCGGGAACGCCGACCGGTACTGCGACCGGCACTGCAACTGTTTCTACGCGGCGCTCACACGCCATAAGGGTGACAGAACCGACGAGTGCCAGCAATAAAATCGATTTTTTCATGGTAAGCCTTTTCAAGAGAAATAAAATTTGCCTTCGATCTGCGACATATCAGTCGCCGATAGCGCGTGCGTTCTGGATGGATTCGTGCGTCAAAGTGAGTATCGAGCGCTTCGAATAGGCCGCATAGCATGGCCGAAACCGCAGTACACAAAGAACACAGAACATCTACGCTGAATCCGAAATGGTGAACTTTCGTTCAGTCAGCCCGAAGCATGTACCGTAATGCGGCAAGCTTCAGTGCGCTACCGAACGAACAATCAATTTTGTGCGGTCTAGCCCGGATATTTCACCAGAACGTGAAGTGGTTGTGTGCAGGTTGCGAGTCAGTTTGCGTTTTCGCGCCGAGCCAATAGCTGGCATATTGGCGCGAAGTGAGGACGTAACATGGCCGCAAATTGCACGCCAGCGCCCGCATAGGCCGGCGGTACAAATTGGATTTTGCCATCAGCTTTATCCGACAATAAAGTAAAGCCAGGCAGGTAGTGGTTCTTTTCGCAGGCGTGGTTTGTTGTGTGCGACAACGCACCGATAAAACGGCACTCACGGTTCAAAATGCACTATCGGGAACAAGCAGCGATATATCCAGTTTTTCTTGCGCATACTTACGTCGTCATACATACCTGAAACGGCACAGATGCGGATCGCGGCAAGCTGCTCGCAACGATGAACGGCAGTCAGTCATTAGACGACCGCTTCCTCTTAAAATCAGAAAGAAAAAAATGCTTTATACCATTGCTGTTGTACTGATCCTCTTATGGCTTCTCGGACTTGGCACCTCGGTTACTGCCGGCGGTCTCATTCATGCGCTCCTGGTCATTGCGATCGTTGTCGTTTTACTGCGAGTGATCAGCGGACGCAAACCACTATAGTTGGAGTTTGACCGTCATCACACCAATGGCAGTCCATCCGGACCAATGACTTCATGAGCTCCTTGAGCCACGCCGACAACGCCTTCCCGCGAAGCCGGATCGCAGCCGGCAGTATTGGCGGGCTGGTCGGGCTGCGGGTCGGTGGCCGCAGCCCGGTTTTGGCTATCTGCCTCTCCTGGCGAGCCTGCCGGTGCTCGGTTAACCATTGGATCGACAATGGGCATGGTCCTGCTCGGCGCATTCGAAGGTTGGGTGGTGTGCACGGCACAGGCCTTGGTTGTGCGCACACGTATTCCACGGTTGCGTGGCTGGACTGCTGCAACAATTTTTGGTGCCTTGGCGGCATGGTGCCAAGCACGGTGATGAAAAGACAGGCCTGCGGGAGTGCCGCCCGCGATAAGCGACTCAACCCGGCTGGTCGTTGCCGCCGGGCTGGGCATGGTAGCTGATGCATTGCTGGCTTTCTTCCCATGGCGCTGGAAGAAACGTATCCGGAAGCGACGCCCATGGTGGTGCCGTCAGGGAACGAGATGGAAGTGCTGCACCGGATGCGGGACGATTTACGTATTCTTCGCTCGGCGAACGGCGCATCCATCGCTGTATTGCCCGGTCAGTGCCTTGCCACTATCTGTTGGCGATGGTCCTGACCCAGGCATCGTCACATGCATGAATAGCGATCAAACCAATCGAGGGGGCCTGAAGTTGGCCATGCAGGTTCACTCGGTCGTCGACTTCGGAAGCGTGAATTTGAATACCGACCCCTCTCCCGGAACTGACTCGACCCAAACGCGCCCGCCATGCTGCTCGACGATGCGCTTGCACAGCGCCAAACCGATGCCGGTCCCGGGATAAGCACTGCGTCCATGCAAGCGCTGGAACATCAAGAAGATTCGCTCATAATATTCCGGTGCGATACCGATGCCGTCATCCTTTACGGAAAAGCACCAGAAGGCGCCCGCCTGCTGCGCATCGATATGAATATGTGGCGGATCACAACGGCGAAACTTGATCGCATTTGAAATCAGGTTCTGGAACAGCTGGGTCAGCTGCGCTGCATCGCCCATCACTGTTGGCAGCGTACCGAAGATCAGTTCCGCGCCCGACTCCTCGATGCTGACCCGCAGCGACCGCATTGCATCTTCAACCAGTTCCTTCGAACTGGTCGGCTGCAGGGGCTTGGCCTCCGATCCAATATGAGAATAGGCCAGCAAGTCGTCAATTAATCTTTGCATGCGTTTTGCGCCGTCCACTGCGTACTCGATGAAATCCGTGGCGTCGGCATCGATCTTGCCCTTGTAGCGCCGCTCCAGCAGCTGCAGGTAACTGATGATCATGCGCAGAGGCTCCTGCAGGTCGTGGGATGCCACATATGCAAGTTGCTCCAACTCGGCATTGGAGCGTGCCAATTCCGCGGTATTCTTTGCCAGGACCTGTTCGGCCGCCATACGCACGGCAATTTCCTGCTGCAACTGGCGGTTCTGTGATTCGAGCTCGCGCTGCATGACCCTCAATCCCAAATGCGCGTTGAC
This sequence comes from Noviherbaspirillum sp., assembly GCF_036846085.1. Lineage (NCBI taxonomy): Bacteria > Pseudomonadati > Pseudomonadota > Betaproteobacteria > Burkholderiales > Oxalobacteraceae > Noviherbaspirillum > Noviherbaspirillum sp. The sequence continues at coordinate 9,800 of NZ_DAIUCO010000122.1, forward strand.
CCGGGCGAATACCTCGTCGATATGGAAAGGCTTGGTGACGTAATCGACTGCACCTGCCTCATATGCCGCTACCTTTCCGGCAATGTCGCTCAAAGCGGTCATGAAAATCACCGGGATGGCATGCGTTTCCGGATTCATTTTCAGGCGCCGGCAAGTCTCGAATCCCCCTATTCCGGGCATCATGACGTCAAGCAGGATCAGGTCCGGCTGGGCAAATCGTGCCCGTTCGATCGCCTCTTCTCCATCCTGCGCGACCATGACAGCAAAACCGCGTGAGCCAAGATGCTCTGCCAGCAAGGCGATATTGGCCGGTGTGTCATCGACGATCAGAACGGCTGGATTGATTCCAGCCTTGGAACCAAGGCTATTCATGGCAATGTCCACCTATCTGCAATGGTTTCCGCCATTCCCGCCGCGACGTGCGATCGATAGAATCAACTTGGCCTCCGCAAGACTCGCCAATCTGCCGACGACCTCCGTGTACCGGGACCGCGAAAACGACCCGGCCTCAAACGCGGACGGCCGGGTGGCTTCACCAAGTCATGCCGTTGCGCTCAACTCGCCGCGTCATTTCGGCGGCAGCGTCACGACGGTCAGCCAAAAATCTTCGATGGTACGGACGATCATTGCAAACTGGGTAAAGTCGACAGGCTTGGCAATGTAACAGTTAGCGTGCAGGTTATAAGCACACAGCACATCCTCTTTCGCATGGGAGGTCGTCAGAACGACGACGGGAATCATTCTGGTCCTGTTGTCCGCCTTGATCTCCGCTAGAACCTCGCGACCATTCTTGCGAGGCAGGTTCAGGTCAAGCAACACCAGGTCCGGCTTCGGCGCATTGGCAAATGTCTGGCGCCGGTAAAGAAAATCAAGCGCCGATACGCCATCTTCAACCACGTGCAGCGTGTTCGACACCTTCGCGTCCTTCAGCGCTTCCCTGGTCAGCCGCACGTCGCCGGGATTGTCCTCCACCAGCAATATTTCAATCGGGTAGACCGTCGTTGTTGCGGCCATGTTGCACCTCTTCGTCAGTGTGGAAAATGCATCCCGTTGAAGGCGATATCCGTTCAAGAGCCATTTTGCTCACCCTGCACGCACATCGGCCAGGGCGCCCCTGGACGCCCTGAAAAAACCGATCGGACCACAGGCGAGATCCTGTTGCAGCACAACTTAACGCTGCCCAATCTGCGTTCACAAGCGACCCGACCTTCGACTTTGGTTGGAAAGCAACTGCAGCAGTTGGTTTCCAGGCACAGCCTTACTGTAGAAAAAACCTTGCCCATACCTGCATCCGTGCGACCTGAGGAAGCGGATTTGCTCTTCCGTTTCCACCCCTTCCGCCAGCACCTTCAAATTCAGGCTGCGCGCCATGGAAATGATCGCGATCACCAGCGCAGTTGCACCAGGATCCTGATTGATCGAACGAACGAACGACTGATCTATCTTCAGGCCGTCAACCGGAAATCGCTGCAGGTAAGCCAGGCTTGAATACCCCGTCCCGAAGTCGTCCACCGACAGCTGGATTCCCATTTCACTCAGCTGGTGAAGCTTGGCGAGATTGTCCTCGTTGCGCTGGAGAAGGATACCCTCCGTAATCTCCAGGTCCACCGTGGAAGGCAGGACGCCAGAAGAAATAACGATATCCCGGATGTTTTGCTGGAATCCGTCCTGATAAAACTGGCGGGGGGACAAATTCACGGCAACACGCATTGAAACATGGCCGGCATCCTGCCACTGCTTGAGCTGGCGGCATGCCTGCCTCAATGTCCATTCCCCCAGGGAGAGGATCAGGCCCGTTTCTTCGGCAACAGCGATGAAAGTGCTACAGGACGTGGCGCTCTTTCCAGGCTGGCACCAGCGCAACAGTGCTTCGGCCGAGAATATCTCCCCGCTTTCCAGATCAACCTGCGGCTGATAATGCAACTCCAGCTCGTCGCGCAGCAGCGCCAGGCGCAGCAGCTGTTCCTGTTCGACGCGGTCCTGCACCGCCTTGTTCAGTGCCTGCGTGAAAAACTGGTAGTTCCTGCGGCCTATTTTCTTTGCCTGGCACATCGCCGTGTCAGCGGCACTCATCAACGCTTCGGCAGTCTTTCCATCATCCGGATAAAGACTGATACCGATGCTGGCACTGACATGCATCAGATTGCCATCGATCGTAAAGGGTCGATTCAGCTCGTCCTGCACCTTCTTTGCCACGGACGCGGCGTCGATGCTGCCGGCCAGCATCGTCAGGCAAAGCACGAATTCATCGCCGCCCAAGCGGGAGAGACTATCTCCTTCACGCAGGCATTCCTGAAGGCGGTCGGCAACCGCCTTGAGCAGCCGGTCACCCATCTGATGACCGAGCGAGTCGTTGACGTGCTTAAAATAGTCGAGGTCCAGGAAAAGGACTGCGACCTGTGACTTCTTGCGGTATGCATGGGCGATCGCCTGGACCAGGCGGTCCTGCAGAAGCACGCGATTCGGCAATCCGGTCAATGCATCGTAGTGCGCCATATACTGGATATGCTCTTCGGCCAATTTGCGTTCGGCAATCTCCGCCTTGAGTGCCGCGACGGCACTTGCCAGCTCGGCAGTCCGCTCCTGTACGCGATTCTCCAACTCCGCGTGGGCCTCGCGCAGTGCCTCTTCTGTCTGATTGCGCTCAAGCGCATAGCGAATGGAGCGAACAAGCAATGCGGTATCGATTTTTCCCTTGACCAGATAGTCTTGCGCGCCGGATTGCACGGCGCGCAGTGCAACATCCTCATCCAATAGACCGCTTAACACTACCAGGGCAGGGATTTTCGGAAGTTCCGCCTGCAAGACCTTGAGCGTATCCAAGCCGCTGCACTCCGGCAGCCCCAGATCGAGCAGAAGGATATCAATGACATTGCTGGTTAGATGGGCAAGGCCGGAAGCAAGATCCGCACACCATGCCAGATGGGATTTCATTGCCGTGGATTCGGCGAGCATGACCTCGATCAAGCGCGCATCGCCGGGATTATCCTCAATCAACAGGATGTTGATGCGGTTATCTTCCATCACCCCACCTTCGCGGCTCGGTGCCGCAGCGGCACAGTTCCTGGTGTCCCTGGATCGCACAGGACGCCCGCGCAACCCTTGGTCCCTATTCGACAGCATCCGAATGGCTTCTGTCGGTTAAAGACATTCGCAAATCATTGCGTGTCTGCAGCGGATAGCCGGGATGAATCAGGCTCTCAACGCCTTATGCAGTATAGATCAGACTACAGGCCAGGATTCGGGATCAGCTTGATGTTATCGGCCTGCAGAGTCGATTTCCGATTCAAACCGGCCGACAGGGGACGCCCGGATACATCCCTGGGTGCATGTTTCCGAGAACAGAATGTGGTGACTGTTGTGGATAGGCTCGATACGGGTCGCATGCCTGGCCCAAACCGGTAATCCGCAGCCGGAGGATATTGCAGATGTCGAACATTATTTCACCGGAGTGCTTGCCTTCATAAAAGGGGCTCGTGGCGGGAACGGTTGGAGCACGGTGCGATGCGTATGACCGGCAAACGCGATCAAGCTGTTTCGCAATAAGCGTTCGGCGAAATTGATTGATGTTTATTCATTCGATTCACCAGGCAGCCGCTACTCGATCCGCTCGACGCGGTAAAAATCGTGTTCGACGTTCGATGTCGATTTCTTGCGTACATCAACGTTGATGATCCACGGCGGATAATACGGATTGATCACCTTGATCTGATACTGCCCCTCTGGAAGAGTCAGGGTTTTCAAGGGGGGACTAGCGCCTTTGGCTGCTCCGTTCACAAAAACATTTCCCCAAGGCTTGACGTTGATCCGCACGACACCGGTCGGCTTTTCCGGCTTGGGCTCTGCAGCCACAGCCGGCTCGGATACCTTCGCGGCTTTCGCGCTCTCTTCCTGCCTGTTCAATTCCGCAAGACGGGCACGCGCCTGCGGCGCAAACTTTCCGGAAGGATATTTGTCAATGTAGCCCGCGACATCACCGGCTTTTGCATCGTCATTACTTTGGAGAAGCTCCCATGCCACCGTCTCCTCATCCAGGATTTGTTCCGGCGGCTGTACCGGCGCACTCGCCTCGACTACGGCGACCGGCGTTGGCGCTGTGGGTGACGCAGGCTGCTTTGCAACAGCGAGAACATCCGGTGACCCCGGGATACTGCGCAGGCCAAGGTAAGCACCGATCCCGACAAGTCCGATAACACCAGCGGCCAATGCTGCGTGCACAGGCTTGATACGTTTTTGGGCCGCCTGGCTCTTTGCAGAACTGTCGATCCTGGGCGGTTGCGGGTTCCTCGCCGGAATAGCGCTTCTCAGCGGCTCGACCGGCATCGGGAGCACAAGCTCCAGGTCCAGCATCCGGCGGAACGCATCAATGGATTGCGGCCTGTCTTCCGGCTTGACGGCAAGGCCTTCGTCGATCGCTGCCAGGAACGATTTGTCGAAACCGGGAAAGTTTCCGTCCTGGAGACGTTCAATCGGATCCTTGATCATGCGCGCCACCGATGTCGGCGGCGGCTTTTTCACGATGGCCAGATACACCACCGCCGACAGGGAGTAGATGTCGGTCCACGGACCCTGGCTCATGCTCGCATCATCGGCATATTGCTCGATCGGTGCGTAGCCCGGCTTCAAGATCACGGTGAGCGAACGCGACATGTCGCCGATGATCTGGCGTGCGGCACCGAAGTCCAGCAACACTGCTTCACCGCTTGCCTGGATCATGATGTTGTCCGGCGATATGTCACGGTGCAGGATGTTGACCCGATAGAGTGCGTCCAGCGCCTCGAGCATCGGCTTGAGCAGACTTTTCAGCCAGTCCTGTGTGACTCGCGCAGGATTTTCGAGGACGACGCTCTTCAGGGTCTGGCCTTCGTAATACCGCATCGCCATGTAGGCAGTCCCGTTCTGTTCCCAGAACCGGTAAACCTTGATGAGCGCCGGATGATCGAACTGGGCGAGAAGCCGCGCTTCATTGATGAAGCTTTTCAGGCCGGTCGTGAATGTCTCGCTGTCGCGCGCCGATCGAGGCACGACACTGAAATCCCTACCGCGCAGGGCAAACGCGGCCGGCATGTATTCCTTGATGGCCACCGTTCGTTGCAGGGAGTGATCGAAGGCGAGATATACGACGCCGAAGCCGCCTTCTCCTATCACACCGGCGATTTCGAAATCCGCCACGCGCGACCCGACGGGAAGACAGGTTCCGGTCCCCGCGTTCACTTCGGACGGCTCGGTGTCGGCATTCGCGTTCAGCATGATGAACCGATGGGAAAACTGCCGCGTCCTGCATGGCTCAAACGACGCCGCACCGCAGGCAC
>NZ_DAIUCO010000123.1:0-14735 GCF_036846085.1 Noviherbaspirillum sp.
CAGCAGATCGTTGAACGGCATGTCGAACAGGGCCATCACCTGCTCGACCGGCCAGTCGCCGCTGTCGCTCGCCGTATTGGTGCCGGCGCGGATGCCGGAGGTCGGGACGAATGTGAGGGTATGAGAAGACATCGATGAATTTCTTTCGGTCAGGGTAGGGGAAGCTCTGCCTGCGGCGCGCCGGCGGACAGGCCGGCTTGTGCCCGGGTGCTCATATGGACGAGCTTGAACGTGGCGCGCGCCACGCACACCGCATTGCCGTGTTCGTCGCGCGCCTCGCCTTCGCAGAACACGATGCGCGATCCGCGCCGGATGGTGCTGGCCTCGAACACGAGGTCGGTACGGGCCGCGCCGAGGAAATGGGTGGACATCTCCACGGTGATCACCCCGGTTGCCAGCGGATCATGCGATCGGGCGGCGGCGCTCAGCGTAAAGTCGAGGGCGCTCATCAGCGTGCCGCCGTGTACATCGCCGCGGCTGTTGAGCAATTCCTCCTGCAGCGGCAGCCGCGTGCGCGCCAGGCCGGGCTCAAGCCGTTCCGCCAGCAGGCCGATGTGGCGCATGAACGGAACATCGATGCCGAAGAATGCGGCGCGCTCGACGTCCTGGGTTCGGGCAGTAATCTTTTTCATGCGGGCTCCCGTTGCTCTGTGGTCCGTGCGAGTAGCCGCTGCGTCAATCCGGTATCGATGCGCCCGTCGTTGAAGTCGTCGCTGTCGAGCACTTTCAAGATGAACGGGATGTTTGTCCTGACGCCCTGTATGTCGCAGGCGGACAGGGCCTGGTGCAGGCGCCGGATTGCCTGCGGGCGGTCCGGCGCGGACGCGATGACTTTCGCGATCATCGGGTCGTAATGCGGCGTAACGACGGCGCCCTGCCGGTAACCGGTTTCGATCCGCACGCCCGGTCCCGAGGGCAGCACGAAGGATTCCAGGCGGCCGGCCGAAGGCAGGAAACGTACCGGGTCTTCCGCATAGATGCGCGCTTCGATCGCATGGCCTTGCGCGGTGATCGGCTGCGGCAGCACGTCGGCAATACGCTCGCCGCTTGCCAGCCGGATCTGCGAAGCGACGATGTCGATGCCGGTGACTTCCTCGGTGACGGCATGTTCGACTTGCAGGCGGGTGTTCATTTCCAGAAACACGAAGCCGGTTTGCGCGGTGTACAGCATCTCCACCGTGCCGATGACGTCGTACCCGAGCCCGGCGAGCAGGTCAGCGAGAAGGCGGGACATGCGTTCAGTCGCAGCGCTCTCGATTCCGGGCGCACGCGCTTCTTCAATGACCTTTTGATGCCGGCGCTGAACCGAACAATCCCTCTCGAAAAGAATCCTGACGCCGCCGTAGCGGTCCGCGAGCACCTGGAATTCGATATGGCGGGGCGCGCTGATGAGTTTTTCGAGATACAGCTCGGCGGTCGCAAAACTTTTCTGCGATATCGATCGCGCCTTTATCCACGCGGCGGCAAGTTCGGCTTCGTCATGGGCCGGCAGCATGCCGATCCCGCCGCCGCCCCCGGCCGGCTTGACCAGTACCGGGAAGCCGATGGCGCGGGCAGCGGCGGCGACCTGTTCGGGTTCGTCCGGCAGCACCGGCGAACTCGGCGCCTGCGGCATACCGCAGTCTGCCATCAACGCGCGGGCCTGCGTCTTGTGTCCGAGTGCGCGGATCCATCGTGGAGACGGACCGATGAAATGAAAGCCTGCGGCGGCCACCCTTTCCGCGAACCCGGCGTTTTCGGACAGGAAGCCGTAACCCGGATGGATTGCGTCGGCGCCGGTCTCCAGTGCCGCCTGGATGAGCCGCTCCTGGTCGAGATAACTGAGCCTGGCGGGTGCCGGTCCGATGTGCACGGCGTGGTCGGCGTCGGCAAGGTAGGGCAGGTCGCGGTCGGCGTCGGAAAACACCGCGACCGATTCGATCCCGAGAGTGCGCAGCGCACGCAGAACGCGCGCCGCCACCGCGCCGCGGTTGGCAATGAGTACGCGCCGTGGACGGCCGGGATGCATCGCAGTCGGCACAGTCATGGCTTGCCTTCCTTTCCGTCTGCGGTGGGGAGCGCCGCACGCGGAGTGCCTTGGAATGGAGGCAGTAACATCCGGCCGCATGTTTCCGCAGGTCGTGCTGGCAGGAACAACAGGGTGCAAAAGGTGGATTGCATGATGGATATGGTGCGCATCGTTTTACGGCCGGATACCGAACTGGCGCATGCCGGGCTGGCGCAGCGGTGCGGCCAGGTTGGCGAACTCGCACAGGATGCGGCGGGTGTCGCGCGGATCGATGATGTCTTCGATCACGAATGCTTCGGCGCTGCGAAACGGCGAGGTCAGGCTGCGCACCCGCTGCTCGATCTCGGCACGCTTCTGCACCGGGTCGTCCGCACCTTCGATCTCCGCCTTGTACGCGACTTCCAGTCCGCCCTCGATCGGCAGGGAACCCCAGTTCGCCGATGGCCATGCATAGCGGAAATTGAACCTGCCCATGTGCTGGTGACCCGCGGCCGCCACCCCGTAAGCGCGGCGCAGGATGATCGAGCACCAGGGAACGGATGCCTGGTAGACGGCGGCCAGCGCGCGCACGCCGTAGCGCATGGTTCCCGCCCTCTCGGCGTCCAGTCCGATCTGGAACCCGGCGACATCGACCAGGTTCACCACCGGCAGGTGAAAAACTTCGGCGAGATCGACGAAACGGGTGAATTTTTCCGCCGTGCCCGCATCCCAGCAGCCGCCGTAGAAATAGGGATCGCTGGCGATCACCGCGACCGGCCATCCGTCGATACGGGCAAATCCGGTCACGATCGCCTTGCCCCACTGGCGGCCGATCTCGAAAAACGAATCCTTGTCGACGAGCGATTCGACGATTGGCCGTATCTTGTACACGGTACGGCTGTCGCGCGGTATCGCCGAAAGCAGCCATTCATCGCGCCGGCCTGCATCGTCCGCCGGCTGCATGCGCGGCGGCAGGTCGAAGACCGATGACGGCAGGTAGGACAGGAAGCGGCTTGCCCGGTCGAACGCCTCCTGCTCGCTGTCGACTTCATCGTCGACGACGCCGTTGCGAGTATGGATATGGCTGCCGCCCAGTTCATTCTTTTCTATGATCTGCCCGGTGCGGGCGACGACGGGCGGGCCTGCATTGAACAGCTGTGACGATCCCCTGACCATGACGGAATAGTGGCTCGCGGCGACCCGTGCCGCGCCCATGCCGGCCACCGATCCGAGGGCCAGCGAGACGACCGGGATCACCGACATGTTTTCGACGACATGCTGCCACACCTTCATCGTCGGAATGAGGGTATAGCCCTTGGTTTCGATGTTGCGCACCGAACCGCCGCCGCCGGTTCCGTCGACCAGCCGGATCATCGGCAGGCGCAGGTCGTGCGCCATCTTTTCCGCCTGGATCAGTTTGTCGCCGACGGCGCCGTCGTTGGCGCCGCCGCGCACGGTGAAGTCGTCCCCCACCAGGACCACCGGCCTGCCTGCCATGCGGGCACGGCCCATCACGAGGTTGGCCGGGACCATGCCGGTGAGTTTGCCGTGGGCGTCGTACTGGCCCCACCCGGTCAGCGCGCCAACCTCCTGGAACGAGTCCGGATCGGCACAGGCAGCAATGCGCTCCCTGACCGTCAGCTTGCCTGCCGCCTTGTGGCGGGCAACCTTTTCGGCGCCGCCCATGGCGGCAGCCAGCTTCTTCCGGTAAGCAAGTTCATCAATTTCGGGTTGCCAAGACATCGTTCCGGTTCCTTGCTACCATCGTGGAGACATTGGCTGTATCGCAACACCCGTGCCAGTTGCCTACCCCGTTGTTTTTGTTGGGTTTATTTTTGTAGCAGGGAGAACTGTTCGCGATGGAGACACCGGAGAGTGTCCATAGGAGAGACATTATGTCGTTTGAGGAGACACCGCAGACACCGGCGCTGGGCGCGCTGGTCTGCGACAAGTCGGGCAGGGTGCTGGCTGCATTTGGCGCCGCGTCCGACGATAAGGTATGCGCGGCCGCTGTTGCCGCCTGCCAGGCACTTCCCGAAAAACATGCCATGGAAGGCAGGGTATTCCAGGTAGCGGTGCCAGGCAGCGCCGACGGGCAGGAACAGCAATTCATCGGCCTGTGCGTTCGCGACGACGCCCATCAGCTTGTTCTATTGCGTGACAGCACAGTCGAGCTGCCGCTGTTTGATTTCATCGGGACGGTTCCGTTTGCGTCCGCCATCCTGAACTATTTCATTACCAATCCGTATCAGGCGATTACCGTCGCCGACAAGGAAGGCAAGATCCGTTTCATCAGCCCGGTGCATGAACGATTTCTCGGCTTGAAGCGGGGGCAGGGGTACGGCATGGCCGCCACCAAAGCCATCCCGAATTCCAGGCTGGGCATCGTCGCCGCGACCGGCAAGGCGGAAATCGGCCAGCTGCAGGACATGCACGGCGTGACGCGCGTGGTGAACCGGATTCCGATTACCCAGGGCAGGGAGGTCGTCGGCGCGATCGGGCAAATCCTGTTCAAGGGACCGGAAGCCCTGACGCAGATGCAGCAGCGCCTGAGCCAGGTGCAGGAGAAGATGGAGCAATACCGGCGCGAGCTCGAGGAGCTGCGTGCGAAGGCGTCGCCGGCGGCGATGCTCATCGGCAGCAGCGCCCGCATGCAACGACTGAAGCGCGAAATCGAGACGGTGGCCAGGCTCGACGTGCCGGTGCTGATACTGGGCGAAAGCGGCACCGGCAAGGAACTCGTCGCCCATGCGATCCACGCGGCGGCGCACAATGCAGGCAAGCCGCTGGTCAGCCTGAACCTCGCGGCATTGCCGTCGACCTTGCTGGAGTCCGAGCTCTTTGGCTATGCGCCCGGAACGTTCACCGGCGGCAGGCGCGAGGGCCAAGTCGGCAAGCTGGAGCAGGCGGAAGGCGGCACGCTCTTTCTCGATGAAGTCGCCGATATACCGATGGAGGTGCAGGTCAAGCTCCTGCGGGTGCTGGAAGACCATATGGTCGAACGGCTCGGCGGCCGGACGTCGCGCCGGGTCGATTTCAGGATCATTTCCGCGACCCACCACAACTTCCAGGCACTGATCGAAGCGGGCCGCTTCCGCCTCGACCTTTACTACCGCCTGAGTGGCGTCGTGCTGCGCGTGCCGGCATTGGAGCAGCGCTTCGAGGACATCCCGGAGCTCCTGATCCACTTCGTTCGCGGGTTCTGTGAGCGCAACAGGATTCCCACGCCGGCGATTGCACCGGACCTGGCACGCTACCTGGCCGGACGTCCGTGGCCGGGAAACGTCAGGCAGCTCAGGCAGAAGGTCGAGGAAGCGCTGGTTTTCTGCGACGGCAGGGTCTTGCGCGTCAAGGATTTCACCCGCGAAGACGCCGGCGCGGAGTATGACGGCCCGGTATCCGTAGCGGCGGGCGTTTCAGGCGAGGTGCAGCAGGCGACGGTGTCGGCGGCCAATGAAGATACGTCTACAACGCTGCTCGATGTCGAGCGCAGGGCCGTTCTGGAAGCGATTGCGAAGCATGGCGGTAACAAAAAGCATGCGGCGGAAAGCCTCGGCATATCGCGATCGTATCTTTACAAGATTCTCAACCGGAAAACCGGGTGAGGTTTCAACTGCCAGCGAGGCATGCGCGGGACGAATCCGCTCGTCCCGCGCATACAGGATTCGACAAGGCCGGGCTATCCAGCATGGCGGGTGCATGGCACCGATACGTAAGGAACTGATGATTTGAAAGTGGCAACCTTCATCGCGGCCATCGCGATCACCTGGATGATGTGGTACCGGCTGCTCGCCGTATTCGTGATCCGTCGACGGTGGAACGGGAAAGCAGCCGGGCGGAATGCGTCTGATGAACAAGCGCGGAAGAAGCGACTGCTCCTGCTTAGCGGTGTGCTGGCGATATTCGGAACGCCCGCCATTTTTCTCGGTTTTGCCTGGATCGTCCAGACCTACCTGGCCTGACCAGCCGTCGCGAGGGGAGAGCAGGTCGGCAACCCAGCCGCGTCACCGGCCGCTGAAACGCGGCGCGCGCTTCTCAACGAAATGCGCGACGCCTTCCTTGAAGTCCTCCGACTGGAAGGACGCATGCATTGCTTCGTCCGCGGCTTGCCAGGCCTGCGCCAGGTCCTGGAACAGACCCTCGTACACCTGCCGCTTGATGACGCCCATCGAACGCGGTGACGACAGATTGGCGAGATCCGCCGCCGCGCGCTGCACCGCGTCGGCGAATCCCTCCGCCGGCAAAAGTTTCACGAGGCCCATCTGCGCCGCCTCGCTTGCCTCGACCGGCCGGGCCGAGTACAGCAGGTCGAGCGCATGCATGGTCCCGATCAGCCTCGGCAGCATCCACGAGATGCCGTGTTCGGCGATCAGGCCGCGCCGGGCGAACGCGGTTGTCAGCTTTGCGCCTTCCGCCATGTAACGGATATCGCAGAACAGCGTCAGGCACAGGCCGATGCCCGCGACCGGGCCGTTGATGGCGGCGATGATGGGCTTGGGAATGCGCAGCATGAAACTGAAGCGCTGCCGGAAATTGGCTTCGATGCCATCAGCCCCATCAGCCGCCGGCACGGACGAGGGCTCTGGCGATCGCTGCGGCGTGGCACCCTGCGAGATGCCCTGGATCAGCTTCATGTCCGCGCCGGCGCAGAAGCCGCGACCGGCGCCGGTAATGACGATGACATGCACGTCATCGTCCGCTGCCGCCCGCTGCAGCGCGGCGCGCACTTCGCCATCCATGGTCGGGGTCCAGGCGTTCAGGCTGGCGGGACGATTCAGCGTCAGCGTGGCGACATGCTCGCGCGTGCCATACAGCAGTTCCTTGTATTCCATGCGTGTTCTCCGGTCAGAGTGCGATTTAAGGTTGCGTTCGATCGGTTGCGGTGCGATTCGGCGCAGGGCCGAACCGCAAACGACACTTATCAGGCATGCCTTAGTCGATCTTGATGTTGTTTTCCTTGATCAGGCCGCGGAAGGTCTCGCGCAGCGGCGGCAGCGTCTTCGAAAATTCCTCCGACCCGAGCACGGACGGCACCAGTCCGTTTTCGTTGATGTACTGCGTAATGTCGGGTTGCTGCAATACCGCTACCAGTTCCTTGCTCAGCCGGTCGACGATAGGGGCAGGCGTTCCCGCCGGTGCGAACAGGCCGTACCAGCCGACCGCCTCCAGCTTGGCTATGCCTTGTTCCTTGAAGGTGGGAACGTCGGGGAAGAGCGGGATACGGTCCGGGCCGGTGACTGCCAGCACGCGTACCTTGCCGGTCTTGACGTGCGGGGAAATCGTGATCGGCGTGGCGATGTACCAGTCGATGCGTCCGCCAAGGAAATCGGACATCAGCGGCGCCTCGCCCTTGTAGGGAATATGAACGGCGTCGAGACCGGCGGAGCGCTTGAGCGCTTCACTGAGGATATGCTGGGTGCCGCCGGCGCCGGCCGTGCCGTAACTGGTCTGCTTCCCTTTCATCTGCTCGACAAACTCCCTGGCGTTCCTGATCGGGCTGTCCGTGCGGACCACCAGCGCCAGCGGTGCCGTGCAGCACTGGGCCAGAGGCTTGAAATCCTTCTCTTCATCGTAGCGGGCGTTCGGGTACACCATCGGCACCTGGAAGATCGTGGTGTTGGTGGAGTAGATCGTGTAACCGTCCTTCGGTCCTCTTGCCACGTGCTCGCTCGCAATCACCGTATTGCCGCCCGGGCGATTGTCGACGATGACCGATTGCTTGAGCCGGGGCGCAAGCTTGTCGGCGATCTTGCGCGTGATCGTATCGGAAGCGCCGCCGGGTGCGAACGGCACGACGATGCGCACCTGCTTGTCGGGATAGGTGCCGGTATCGGCGGTCTGCGCGTCGGCACTGGCGCCGAGTGCCCCCAGTGTGCCGTACAGCATGAGTGTGACGATCTGCTTCATGGTTGTCTCCTTTGTCAGCCGCATTGGATGGGTGTTGCGTGATGCGTCTCTATGTACGCTCATTCGTCTTCCGTCATGGCTTTCTAGCCGAGGCCAAGCACCGCCTTCGCCATGATGTTTTTCTGCACCTCCGTCGTTCCGCCGAAGATCGACATCGCGCGCCGGTTCAGGTAGCGCGCCGCGGCGGTGGCGGCGAATTCCGGCCCGACCGGTTCCTCCTGGCCGCTGCCGAGGATGAGCGACTTTTGATAGGGCAGGGCGTAGTAGCCGGATGCCTCCATCAGCAGTTCGAGCAGGCGCTGGCAGAGTTCGGTGCCGCGCACCTTGAGTCCCGATACCGCCGGTCCGGGTTTGCCGCCGGCAGCCATCTCGCCCAGCATCTGCAGCACACGCAGGTCGAGGGCAAGCAGACGTACTTCGACCTCGACGAGTTTCATCCGGAATGCCGGGTCCTCGATCAGGGGCGTTGCTCCCTGTGGAGAGGACCGGGCGACCTTCTTCAACTTGCGCAGCAGGCGCTTGGCGAAGCCGACCGACGCATTGTCGAGCCGCTCGTGCGACAGGAGGAACTTGGCATAGCTCCAGCCCCGGCCTTCGTCGCCGACACGGTTTTCCTTGGGCACGCGCACGTCGTTGAAGAAAATGGCATTGAGCGAGTGGGTGCCGTCGAGGGATGTGATCGGCCTGACCTCGATGCCCGGGCTTTTCATGTCCAGCAGCAGGAAGGTGATGCCTTGCTGCGGGCGCTCGTCGCGGCTGGTGCGCACCAGGCAGAACATCCAGTCGGCATAGTGCGCCCAGGAAGTCCAGATCTTCTGTCCATTGACGAGGTAGTGATCGCCCCGGTCATCGGCGCGGGTCTTCAGCGCCGCCAGGTCCGAGCCGGCCATCGGTTCCGAGTAGCCCTGGCACCACCAGTGCGTGGATTGCAGGATCGGCCCGATGAAGCGTTCCTTCTGTTCCGGCGTGCCGTACGCCTGGATCACCGGACCCACCATCCGTGTGCCGAACGGCACGATGGGCGGACAGTTCATCTCCGCGCATATCGCGTCGAACAGGTACTGCTGTACCACGCTCCAGCCAGGCCCGCCCTGCTCGGCCGGCCAGGTGTAGGCAAGCCAGCCTTGCCTGCCCAGTATCTGCTGCCAGCGAAGGTAGTCGTCCTTCACCAGGATCTGGTCCTGGTCCACCTTGTGCGCGATATCGGCGGGAAGATGGGCGGCAATGAACGCCCGAACATCGCGGCAGAATGCCTGATCGGCGGCGGAAAGTGTGACCTGCATGTTGGTTCCCTTCTGCTTTACGCCGGCTGACCGGCCGCCTCGGTATCAAGCGCAAGCCGGGCGAACCGCTGCTCATGCCATGACACATTGCCGAAGCAGACATCGATTGCCGTGAGGCGCTTGAAATAGTGGCTGACAGGCGATTCGTCGGTGACGCCCATCGCGCCGTGCATCTGCACCGCTTCCTGGCCGATCAGCCGCCCGGCCTTTCCGGCCTGGATCTTGGCGGCGGACACCGCCTTGCCGCGGCTCACCGCGTCACCGGTTTCCAAGCTGCCGGTTGCATGCGTGACCAGTGCCCGCGTTTCTTCCAACGCAATGTGCATATCCACCAGACGGTGCTGCAGCGCCTGGTTGGCGCCGAGCGGCCGGCCGAACTGCTGGCGTGTCCTGACGTAGTCCAGTGTTAGGTCGAGCAGGGCGGCCATGGCGCCGACCGCCTCCGCCGCGATGGCGGCGGCGCCCGCGTCGATGACCTTCTCCAGTGCATCGGCCGCTGCATGCAGATTCCCCAGCAGGGCGCCATGCCCGGCACGGACATTTTCCAGCCTGAGTTCGCAGGCGTTCGACCCGTCGATGGTCGGATAGGGAATCATGCCGATGCCTTCGGCGCCACGCGGCAAGAGGAACAGGCTGAGTCCATCGGCGGATCGCCGTTCGCCCCGGGTACGGGCGAGCACGATGTATCCGGAGGCATTCGCACCGCCCAGCACCACGGCCTTGTGGCCGTTCAGCAGATAGCCGCCGTCATGCGCCTGTGCGGTGCTCACGCAATCATGCAGGTCATAGCGGGATTGCGGTTCGGCGAAGGCCAGCGCAAGCGTGCTCGTTCCTTCCTGCAGCGGCTGCAGCCAGTCTCGTTTCTGCGTATCGCTGCCCAATGCGGCAAGCAGGCCGCCGCAGAGGATCACGGACGGCAGGTAGGGCTCCAGCACCAGGCTTCGGCCGATTGCTTCCATCATGATGGCGGCCTCGACCGGGCCGCCGCCGATGCCGCCATCGGCTTCGGCGAAGGGCGCCGCCAGCCAGCCGAACCCGGCGAATTGTTGCCAGGCTTTGTCGGCGGCACCCGTTGCGGCGCCAAGTGCGGCCCGCCGCTTCTCGAACGTGTAGTGCTCTCGGAAGTAGCGCTCGGCGCTGTCGCGCAGCATCGATTGTTCCGGTGTGAGTGTCCAGGTCATGCGTTGTCTCCGTCGTTCCGGCATGCCGCCTGCCGGTACTGGTCGCGGTGCTGCGTTATGCCGCCCGTGTTGCGTCAGCCGTGCCGTTCACAGGCCGGATGCGTACGCCGCACAGCCAGAAACCATCACCTTCGGCCTTGCATCCGGCGAGCGCGGCCTCACTCTGCATCCGTTGCGGATCGGCGACCTGCAGGGTAATGCCGGACAAGAACGGCTGCCCTGCATCATCGGCGGGAACAAAGCGGATCGCGCCGCCGTCGAGATCAATCTGCGGCATCTGCCCGGGCAGGCTAGTCAATGGCCGTTCCAGGATCTGCGCCCACCGGGACGCGAACGATGCGGGATCCGGTGCCGTGATGTCGATGGACAGCATGCGTCTGGTCGTGTCGTTGCGTACATGTCGCTGCCAGTCCGGCCCCGCCGGATGATAAGGCCCGTCGATCGCTTCACCGCCGTGCGTATGATTGAACTCGATCATGGCGGCGCCGGTATCGCGCGGATGAAGCTGCATGCCGGTGTAGTCCTCATATTGCAGACGGTTGGCGACACGGATGCCGAGCGCCTCGGCGCGGTCGGCTCGCCGCTGCGGATCGTCACAATCGAGGATCACCATGTATCCGCCCCGGCCGCCGCGCTGCTCCAGGAACCGGCCGGCCGCGGTGCCGGGCCGCGTGGGCACCACGATCTCGATGAAGTCCGTGCCGACAGGGTAAAGCACGTTTTCAAGGCCATAGCGCTGGACGTTGGGATCGCGGTAGCAGGGCGACAAGCCAAGCACGGTTTCAAAAATGCGCTCGGCCGGCGCGAGATCCGGTGCCGCCAGGCATATCTGGCGCAGTCGCAGGTAGCCCATCTTCATCTCCCCCTGAATACCGGTGTGCGTTTCTCGACGAAGGCCTGCGCCGCTTCCTTGTGGTCGTCGGTACCGGCGCAGCGGATGTGTCGCATCGCTTCCGCGTCGAAGGCGCTGCCGAGGTCGCCGTGGTCGGCCAGGTTCAGGTTCTCCTTGATGTAGCCCAAGGCAACCGTCGGCCCCGAAGCCAGCGTCCTGGCGATCCGCCGCGCCTCTTCCTCGATGGTTTCGTCCGGGAAGACCCGCGTGACGAGACCGATGCCCAGAGCCTGCTCGCCGGTAAGGACGTCGCCCAGCATGTAAAGCTCGCGCGCCTTCGCCGCGCCGACGATCTTCGGCAGAAAGTAGGTGCCACCGAAGTCGCCCGACAGGCCCACCTTGGCGAACGCCGTGGTGAGTTTTGCCGCCGGGGTGGCGATGCGGATGTCACACGCCAGCGCGAGCGACAGCCCGGCACCGGCCGCCGCGCCACGCAGCAGCGCAATGGTGGGCTTGGGCATCTGGTGCAGCAGTCGCGACACGTCCATCCGCGTTCGCAGGTGGCGCACGCGCTGGTCATAGGTGTCGGTCTGTCCGCCGGCGGCCATCGCCTTGACGTCGCCGCCGGCGCAGAATGCGTTGCCGGCGCCGGTGAGCAGAATGGCCCGCACGGCGGGGTCTGTTTCGGCCCGCCGTACGGCGTCGAGCAGGCGCTGGGTCAGTTCGGGACTCAATGCATTGCGCACTTGCGGCCGGTTCATGACCAGCGTCAGAAGGCCGTCGTCGAGCGATTCCAGCAGTACGTCTTCCATGTCTCCTCCTCATCAATGAGGTTGACGCCGTCGATGCGGCGCTTGATTGTGGCCGGGGCGCAATGGCGCCGGGCCGCTTATTGCATTGCCTGTTGGCGCAATTCGGTTTTCAGCACCTTGCCGATCGCGCTGCGCGGCAGACTCGCGACGAATCGCAGGTCCGACAGCCGCTGCGGCTTGCCGAGCCGCGAGTTAGCCCACTCCAGCAGGGCCTGTGCGCTGGTGTCGCTGCCATCCCTGCGCACGATGAACGCCACCGGCGACTCGCCCCAGCGCTCCGAGGGCACGCCGACCACTGCCGCTTCGCTTACGTCGGCATGCTGCCGCAGCACATCTTCCAGATCGCTTGGATAAATGTTGAAGCCGCCGGAGATGACCACATCCTTCTTGCGATCGACAAGTACCAGGAAGCCGTCGGCATCGAAACGCCCGATGTCGCCGGTACGGATGTATCGCCTGCCGTCGCCGTCGTGCCATTCGGCCTCGGCCGTTCGGGCAGGATCGTTGTGATAGCCCGTCATCATCGTCGCCGAGCGGCCGACGATTTCGCCGGCTTGACCCGGCGGCAATTCACGGCCGTTTTCGTCGATGATGCGCATGTCGGTGCCCGGCGCCGGACGCCCGACGGTATGCAGCTTCTGCGGAAATTCATGGGCGACGAGCATGCAGGTCCCGCCGCCTTCCGTCATGCCGTACATCTCGATCAACCCGCCGGGCCAGCGCTCCAGGATGTCTGCTTTCAACGCCGCGCTGAACGGTGCGCTGGTGCAGTACTTCATCCGGAACGACGCCAGGTCGGCTTGCGCGAAGCCGGGATGCGCCATGATTCGCTGGTACTGCACGGGCACCAGCATCGTGTGGGTGACACGATGCATCCGGGCCAGTTCCAGGTAGCCGGCGACGTCGAATTTCCGCATCAGGACGACGGTGCCGCCGAGTGCCAGGGTAGGGAAAAAACTCGCCAGCGTGGTATTGGAATACAGCGGCGTCGCAAGCAGCGTGACCGGGAGGGGGTGGTACTGCGGTGCGGCGCGCTGTACATGCCCCCAGCGCATCGCATGCGACTGGACGATGCCCTTGGGCCGCCCGGTGGTGCCCGATGAGTAAATGATGTTGAACGGCCAGTCGGGTGCGATGGCGGTTTGCGGCACAGGCGTGCCGGATGCGGCCAGCCATCCGGCCGGTATGCCGGGGCACATGTTTGCATCGAGCAGGACATGCGGTATCGGAAGTGTTTGCCGCGCCTCCGCCAGTGCCTGTTTCACGTCATCGTCGATGAATGCCAGCACGGCGCCGCTGTCGGCAATCATCGCACTTAGATCGCCCGGCTTGAGCGACGGGGCAAGCGGCGCGACGGTGACGCCCGCCCGCAGGGCGCCGAGGAAGACGACCGCGTAGGCGATCGAGGATGAGGCGCAGATGGCGATCGCCTGCTGCGGACGCACGCCGTTGATATGCAGGGAGGCCGCAACCCGGTCCATCAGTACATCAAGCGCGGCGTAGTCGAGCCGATTGCCTGCCTCGATCAATGCGGCATGTGCCGGCGCGCTGTTCGCCATGTGCCGGATGCAGTCGGGCACGGTTCCAAACGCTTTCTGCGTGACATCTTCAAGATCCATGAAAAGCGGCGCCTTTTGTTCCTGATTGACTTGTATCGGCAGCTCTTGCGCAACGACATCCACATTGACGTTCCGAAATGGAGATGTGCCTTGCAAGGCTGCGACCTAGCTACTAGACTTCAAGGGTGGCGTTCACATTTGTGAATGCCATTCATATATCGATAGTGTCAGTCTAACCGTTTCCGCCCGGTTTTCCGACACTGCCGACTTTGATATATCGCAAACCTTGCCTCACGCCGGCCCAGGCAGCGCCGACGCGTGCCGGGTCGAAAGGACTGTTTGATGGCCAAGCCAAAAATTGATACCGCAGAGCGCGACGTTGAATTCGACGTCGCAGGCAATGCGCAGGATGTCGGAAAACGCGGCGGGCCGATGTCGGTCTCCCGCGTCATCGGCATCATGGAAATGCTGGCCGTCGAACCGATGTCCCTGGCGGATCTGGCGCGTCGGCTTGCCGTGCCCAAACCGAGCCTGCTAAACCTTCTGGGCGAATTGTCCGCGTTGGGCGTCGTCAGGCGTGATGAGGCGGGCCGGTACATTCTTGGCGGACGTGCATTCCGGCTGGCATCGATGATGAGCTTTTCCGGTTCCCTCAGCACCTCGGTCCGCACAACGCTCGTCGAGGTAAGCAACGCGCTGGAAGCCGCCGTGTCCATCGGATACCTCGACCGTCATTTCCGCAAATTGGTGTATGCCGACCGCTATGGGGAAAGCAGCGCGGTACGCTACGTCGTCAAGTTCGGCGCCGTGATCCAGTTGCATACCCGCGCTACGGCAAAGCTGCTGGTCGCGCACGAGAGCGAGGAGACCTGGCGGGAATGGTTTGGTGCGGAGCCCTACGAGCAGCTGACACCGCGCAGCCACAAAACCTTCTCGACCCTGTACCCGGAGCTGGTCGACATCCGCAAAGCCGGGATCGCGTGGACCTGTTCGGAGCAGTACGAAGGGATCAGCGGCTGCGCGGTGCCCGTGTACGGAAGCGACGACTTGGTGGCGGCGGGACTGGGCATGGTGATGATCGGCGAAGCGATGGAGCGCAACCGCGCACAGGTGATGTCCGTTCTGCGGGCAGCGGCCGAGACCATTTCGGCCGAGTTTCACCTGAGGCGCATCA
>NZ_DAIUCO010000124.1:0-14713 GCF_036846085.1 Noviherbaspirillum sp.
AATGGAAGGCGTCAGCCAGGCTTACCACATTCCCATAGGCATGCGCATGCAGGGCACGCTCGATCGTACTGCCCTGCAGCGTGCGCTGGACCGCATCGTGGCACGCCACGAAGCCTTGCGCACGACCTTCGTGCTGGAAGAGGGCCAGCCGGTGCAGCATATCGCAGCAGCCGACATCGGCTTTGCACTGCAGGAACACGATCTGCGCACGCATGCATCGGCAGAAGCGGAACTGGAACGCCTGGGCAATGAAGAAGCCGGTGCACCATTCGACCTGGCAGCCGGACCGCTGGTGCGGGGCCGGCTGATCCGAATAAGCGACGACGAGCATGTATTGCTGGTGACGATGCACCACATCGTCTCCGACGGCTGGTCGCAGGGCATCCTGGTCAACGAATTCAGCACGCTGTACAACGCTTACCGGGACGGCCAGGACGATCCACTGCCGCCGCTGTCGATCCAATACGCCGACTACGCGGCCTGGCAGCGGCGCTGGCTCGACGTCGACGTGTTGCAAGCCCAGGCGGCCTACTGGCAGAAAACCTTGGCCGCGGCGCCGGTGCTGCTGCAGTTGCCGACCGATCGCCCGCGCCCGACGCAGCAGGATTTCACCAGCGGCTACATCGAAGTCGTGCTCGATGCCGAGCTGAGCGGCAAATTGAAGGCGTTGAGCGAGCGTCACGAAACAACCCTGTTCATGACCCTGCTCGCGGCCTGGGCCGCAGTGCTGGTGCGCCTGTCCGGGCAAAACGACATAGTCATCGGCACGCCGGTCGCGAACCGCACGCGCGCGGAAGTGGAACCGTTGATCGGCTTCTTCGTCAATACGCTGGCACTTCGGATGGACCTGTCCGGCGATCCAAGCGTGGCGCAATGGCTGCAACAGGTAAAACAGCAGACCCTCGACGCGCAGAAATACCAGGATTTGCCGTTCGAGCAAGTGGTGGAACTTCTCAACCCCCCACGCAGCACGGCGCACAGCCCGCTGTTCCAGGCCACTTTCTCGTGGCATAACAACGTCACCGGCGATCTTTCCCTGTCGGGCCTGGAACTGCAACCGGTCGGCGCCGCCTACCAGACCAGCAAGTACGACCTGACGCTGAACCTCACCGAACTGGAAGGACGGATCGTCGGCGGCATCGAGTACGCCGCGGCGTTGTTCGATCCGGCAACGATGGAGCGCCACGTCGTTTACCTGCTGCGCATACTGGAGGAAATGACTACGGCCGAGGCGCAAGCCGTGTCGCGATTGCGGATGATTGGCGATGACGAACGGGCACGGCTCCTGGAGGAATGGAATGCGACCGAGGCTCCTTTTCCAAAGGAGAGGTGTGCACACGAGCTGGTCGAAGCCCACGCGCTCGCCCATCCGGATGCGCTCGCCGTCCAATGCGGAACGGAAGAGCTGAGCTATGGCGAGCTGAACGAGTGCGCGAACCGGATCGCGCACCGTCTGCTGGCAATCGGCGCGGGTCCTGAGACGCGGGTTGCGCTATGCCTGGAGCGCGGCGTCGACCTGGTTGTCGCGATGCTGGCGGTACTGAAGGCGGGTGCCGCCTATGTTCCCATCGATCCCGCTTCACCGCCGGACCGCCTGGCTTTCATGCTGGCCGATTGCGCACCCGTTGCGATACTCACCGACGTATCTGCGGACGCGGCGGCGGACACGGTGATGCGCGCGCTGTCCGAACCCCATGCGCCCATCATCGCCGTCGATCATCGCAACCCGGAATGGCTGGATTATCCGGCGCAGGATCCAGGCCGCCGGGCTTCCGGGCTCATGCCGCGCCACCTCGCGTATGTCATCTACACCTCCGGCTCGACCGGCAGGCCGAAGGGGGTGATGGTCGAGCATCGCAATCTGCTGAATCTCGTTGCCTGGAACTGCGATACCTTCGCGGTGAGCCCAGGACAGCGCAGTTCAAGCGTCGCCGGCCTTGCATTCGATGCCGTGGCCTGGGAAATCTGGCCCACACTGTGCAGCGGCGCAACACTGATGCTGCCACCAGGCACGTGCAGCGACCTCGACGCCATCCTCGATTGGTGGGAAAAGACCGACCTGGACGTCAGCTTCCTGCCGACGCCGCTGGCGGAACTGGTCTTCGAGCGCTGCCCGCACAAAGCCGGCTTGCGCACGCTGCTGGTCGGCGGAGACCGCCTGCGCCGCCGCCCGCCGTCCGGCCGGGACTATGTGGTCGTCAATAACTACGGCCCAACCGAGACGACCGTGGTGGCCACATCCGGGTCAATCGACGATGCGACGGACGTATTGCATATCGGGCGCCCGATCGCAAATACCCGCATTTACCTGCTGGATCGCTTCGGCCAGCCCGTGCCGCTCTGTGCGCCGGGGGAAATCCATATCGGCGGCGCCGGCGTTGCGCGAGGCTACCTGAACCAGCCGGAGCTGACGCAAGAGCGATTCCTGCCGGACCCATTCAGCCGCCACGGCGGCCGGATGTACCGCACCGGCGACCTTGCCCGCTACCGGCTCGATGGCGCACTCGAATTCCTCGGGCGCAACGACTTCCAGGTCAAGATTCGCGGCTTCCGCATCGAACTGGGGGAAATCGAAGCATCGCTGGTACGCCATCCCGCGCTCCGTGAAGTGCTGGTGGTGCCCGATGCCGATATCGGCGCCGACGATTCACTGATCGCCTACTACATCACGGTCGACGAAGCGCAGGACATCCCGGCCCAGGCGCTGCGCGCGCACCTGCTTGCCCACCTGCCCGAATACATGGTGCCGGCCGCTTACGTCAGGCTGGACGCTTTCCCGCTCACGGCAAATGGAAAAATCGATCGGGCCGCGCTGCCGGCCCCGCGCGAGGCGGCCCGTGTCGTGCGTAGCCATGTTGCGCCGGAAGAGGGGGTCGAAGCTGACGTCGCGCGGATCTGGAGAGACCTGCTGAAACTTGAGCAGGTCGGACGCGACGATCATTTCTTCGAGCTGGGCGGACATTCCCTGCTGGTGATGAAGATGGTGTCCCGCATCCGGACCGAACTCGGCCTTGAAGTGCCGATGGCCGAACTGTTTGCGCGGCCGACCCTGTCAGCGTTTGCCGGCTCGGTGAAGGAAGCCGCCGCCAGCGATCTGCCGCCCATCACGTCCGTGCCGCGCGATGTACCGCTGGAGCTGTCTTATGCCCAGCAGCGCCTCTGGTTCCTGGCGCAGATGGGCGGCGTCAGCCAGGCTTACCACATGCCCACCGGTGTGCGTCTACACGGCCGGCTGGACCGCGAAGCCCTGCGCCGGGCGCTTGATCGCGTCGTTGCACGGCACGAAGCATTGCGCACCACGTTCGCGCAGGTAGACGGGGTGCCGGTCCAGCGGATTGCCCCGCCGGGCACCGGGTTCCAGTTAGTGGAGTTCGACCTGCGCGCCAGCGGGGATGCCGAGGCCGCGCTGTCTGTCCTGGTCGACGAGGAAGCCGCGGCCGCCTTCGATATCGAGAACGGGCCGCCGATACGCGGACGGCTGATCCGGCTCGGCCAGGAAGAGCACGCGTTGCTGATCACGATGCACCACATCGTTTCCGATGGCTGGTCCATGGGCATCTTCATTCGCGAGATCTCGACGCTGTATCGCGCATATTGCGAGGGACGCGACGATCCGTTCCCGGCGCTGGCGATCCAGTACGCGGATTACGCAGCCTGGCAACGACGCTGGATCTCCGGCGACGTGCTGCAGGAACAGGCGGAATTCTGGAAGCGAACGCTGGCCGACACCCCGGTGCTGTCGAGCCCGCCCGCCGACCGTCCGCGCCCGCACGAGCAGTCTTACGAGGGTGCG
This sequence comes from Noviherbaspirillum sp., assembly GCF_036846085.1. NCBI lineage: Bacteria > Pseudomonadati > Pseudomonadota > Betaproteobacteria > Burkholderiales > Oxalobacteraceae > Noviherbaspirillum > Noviherbaspirillum sp. The sequence goes on from NZ_DAIUCO010000124.1 coordinate 3,794, forward strand.
GCTATCGGAGTGGAAATCGACGCGCAGTTGACGCGGCGTTTGAAGGAAATCGGGCAGCGCAACGGCGTCACCCTGTACATGACGATGCTGGCGGCATGGGCGTTGGTGATCGCGCGGCTGTCGGGCCAGGATGACGTGGTGATCGGCACCGGAGGTGCGAACCGCATGCGCACCGAGGTCGAGCCGCTGATCGGGTTTTTCGTCAATACGCTCGCCCTGCGCATTGGCATTCCGCAAGACATCTGCCTCGCGGCACTGCTGCAAAACGTGAAATCAATCGCTCTCGATGCACAAAAGCACCAGGATCTTCCCTTCGAGCACGTGGTCGAAATCGCAAATCCGCCACGCAGCACGTCCCACACGCCCTTGTTCCAGGTGATGTTTGCCTGGCAAAACGGCGGCAGCGAAGGGCAGATCGCGATGCCAGGGTTGTCGCTGGAGCCGCTGCAGGCCGCTTACGAAGTCGCGAAGTTCGACATGACGATCAATCTGGCGGAGGAGGGAGAGCGCGTGGTCGGCGGCATCGAGTACGCGACCGCGCTGTTCGATCGCGCGACGATGGAGCGTTATGTCGGCTACTTCCGGAACGTACTCAAAGCAATCGCGGACGACGATGCCGGGAAGGTCGACGGCATCCCGCTCATCGACGACAAGGAGCGCCAGTGGCTGCTTAAGGAGATGAATGACGGCGCGAACCGAATCGCGCCGGAGCAGACCTCCGGCACCTTCGTCCACGAACTGTTCGAGCAGCACGCCGCGCGTGCGCCGCATGCCCGTGCGCTGGTGCATGAAGACACCGAGCTCAGCTATGCCGAGCTGAACGAACGGGCAAATCGCCTCGCGCGCTTCCTGCGCGAGCAGGGTGTCGGCCCGGACACCCTGGTCGGACTCTGCCTGGAGCGCGGCATCGATATGATCGTCTCGCTGCTCGGAGTGCTGAAGGCGGGTAGCGCGTATGTGCCTCTCGATCCGGGGTACCCGGCCAAGCGCCTGGCGTACACGCTGGAGGACTGCAAGCCGCGGCTGATCCTGACCCATGCCGAGATCGGCGAGCCGGCCCGTGCAGTGCTCGATTCGGCGGGAGTAACCGTGTTCGCCGTCGACAGCGAGGCACATCGCTGGCGCGACCACGCAGCGCACGATCTTGGTCGTGCGGAGACCGGACTGTGCCCATCCCATCTCGCGTATGTTATCTATACTTCTGGCTCCACCGGCGAGCCGAAGGGCGTGATGATCGAGCACCGCAATGTCTGGCGCCTGTTCGGTGCAACAGAGCACTGGTTCAACTTTGGCCCGCATGACGTATGGAGCCTGTTCCATTCCTTCGCCTTCGACTTCTCCGTCTGGGAAATCTGGGGCGCGCTTGCGCACGGCGGTCGGCTCGTCATCGTTCCGTCTTTGACGGCACGTTCGCCGCAGCAATTCTATGAGTTGATGTGCCGTGAAGAGGTTACGGTGCTCAACCAGACGCCGAGCGCCTTCCGCCAGTTGATCGATGCGCAGCAGCGCAGTCTCGGTGCGCATGCATTGCGCTATGTCGTGTTCGGCGGCGAGGCACTGGAAACCGCGAGCCTTGCCACGTGGTATGCGGATCGGCGGAACAGCGGTGCGCGGTTGATGAACATGTATGGCATCACCGAGACGACCGTGCATGTCACCTGCCGACCGCTGGAAATCGAGGATGCCGAACGCGAAGGTTTCAGCCCGATCGGCAGCCGGATACCGGATTTGAGGCTTTACCTTCTCGATCGCCATGGTCAGCCGGTTCCTACCGGCGTGGCAGGTGAGATTCACGTCGGTGGCGCCGGCGTTGCACGTGGTTATCTCAACCGTCCCGACCTGAGCGCCGAACGCTTCGTCCCCGATCCCTTCGCAGGGATACCGGGTGCGCGCATGTACCGTTCGGGGGACCTTGCGCGTTACCTTGCCAATGGCGACATCGAGTTCGTGGGCCGCAATGACACCCAGGTGAAAGTGCGTGGCTTCCGGATCGAGCTGCGCGAGATCGAGGCGCGGCTTGCCGCGCATCCCGGCTTGCAGGACGGCCGCGTCGTGGTCAGGGAATACGGCGCAGGCGATCGGCGTCTGGTCGGCTATGCGGTGCCGTCCGAGAAGCAGGCCGCGCCGGTCATGAATGCACTGCGAATGGAGCGGTCCGGTATCGCCGCTGGTGCTGCGCAACTATGCCTGCCGAACAGTATGTCCGTCTTTCACCATAATCAGTCGGAAACCGAATTTCTGTACAAGGAGATCTTCGCAGACCGTTCGTATCTCAGGCATGGCATCCGCATCGCCGACGGCGACTGCATTTTCGACGTTGGCGCAAACATCGGGATGTTTTCTCTCTTCGCTGCGTCGCAGGCCGCGAATACAAGGATCTATGCGTTCGAACCGATTCCGCCGGTCTGCCGTTCGCTGCAACTCAATGCCGAAATGTACGGCCTGAACGCCAAGCTGTTCGAGTGCGGACTGTCGGACCGGACGGCACAGACACGATTTACCTTCTATCCGCACAATACTGTCATGTCAAGCAGCCTGGCCCGCAGCGACGGCGCGCGTCTGACGGTAAAGTCCTACCTGTTGAATCAACAGGACGGGACAGGCGCAGGCATGGCGGGCGATAGCGCGCTGGTGGACGAGTTTGTTGCAGCAAGCCTCGAAAGCGAGGAGTATACGTGCAGCGTCCGACGCCTATCCGACGTGATCGCGGAAGAGGGTGTGGAGCGCATCGACCTGCTCAAGATCGATGTCGAAAACGCCGAATATGAGGTACTGTGCGGCATTGACGACGACGACTGGGCCAAGATCGGCCAGGTCGTGATGGAGGTGCACGACGTCGGCGGTCGGCTGGCACGCATTCTCGAAATGATGGAGGCGCGCGGCTTCGCGGTGCGGCATGAGCAGGACGAATGGTTGAAGAACACGCCTTTGCACAACGTGTATGCGGTTCGACCCGGTCGCGAACCGGTGCAAAACGATTCCGGAATGGAAATAGCGCCGTCCGTCTGGGCCGATTCCGCCACCCTGGTTCGCAACGTACAGGAATACCTGCGCGAGCGCCTGCCGGAATACATGCTGCCGGCCGAGCTGATCTTGCTTTCGGCTATGCCCCTGACCGAGAACGGCAAGCTCGACGTCAAGAGCTTGCCCGCGCCGAGCGGTGGCACGCGCGGTGAGGACTATGAAGCGCCGGTCGGAGATGTGGAGACGGCGCTGGCCGAGATCTGGATGGACTTGCTCAAGCTGCAACGCGTCGGCCGTCGCGATAACTTTTTCAGGCTGGGCGGGCATTCGATGCTCGCGGTTGCACTGACCGAGCGTATGCGGCAAAGAGGGTTGAACGTCGATGTGCGCGCCTTGTTTACCAAACCGACCCTGGCCGAACTGGCCGCGGCGGTCGAAGATGTGGAGATCCTGATATGACACTCCAGCGATGTGCTCGTTCGTGCCGAACGGCGGCGGCAAGCCGGCAAACGCCGTTCTTTTTTATGAACCGGTCCGAGGTCCCATGCCGTTCTTTGAAGTGAAATCGCTATCCCGATATGCCTTTCGCGGGTTGCTGGCGCTTGTTCTCCTGGGAGCAGGTTATGCATTCGTCTACCACCAGGGTTCGGCCGCCGACGAACCGCAATTCATCACCGCCACGGCGGTGGTGCGCGACCTTGAAGAGACAGTTATCGCCAACGGGACGATGCAGGCACTCAAGCAGGTCAGCGTAGGTGCGCAGGTGTCCGGACAGTTGAAGTCGCTCAAGGTTGCGTTAGGCGACGAAGTCAAGTCCGGTCAATTGGTTGCCGAAATCGATTCGACCACCCAGCGACATGCGTTGCGGGACGCGCAAGCCGCGCTGGCCTCCGTACGCGCGCAGCGCCAGGCAAAGGCGGCGCAGTTGCGACAGGCGCAACTTGCGCTCAAGCGCCAGCAGCACATGCACGCGCAAGAGGCAAGTTCGCGCTCCGACCTGGAAGCCGCCGAAACCACCCTCGATACCACCCGTGCCGAGGTCGCTGCGCTCGACGCCCAGATTGCGCAATCGGTAATCGCGGTCGACAAGGCGCAGACCGACCTCAACTACACGCGCATCACCGCGCCAATGGATGGCAAGGTTGTCGCGGTCCTGGCCCAGGAAGGCCAGACGGTGAACTCCGTCCAGGCGACGCCGACGATCGTCAAGCTGGCGGAAATGGACACGATCACAATCAAGGCACAGATTTCCGAAGCAGACGTGACTCGGGTTCGGGTCGGACAAGCAGTCTACTTCGCGATCCTCGGTGAGCCCGACATGCGCTACCAGGCTGTATTGCGAGCTATAGAACCAGCGCCAGACTCGATTGCCCAGGAAACGATTCCGGGTGCGGGTCAAAACGGGAATGCCAGCACGGCGGTCTACTACAACGCGTTGTTCGATGCGCCGAACAAGGATGGAAAGTTTCGCATCGGGATGACGGCAGAAGTGCACATCGTTCTGGCCAAGGCGCAAGACGCCGTTACGATCCCGTCGGCAGCTCTGGTCAAGACCGGTAGCGCGGGCTCGCAGCAGGTGCGCGTTGTCAACGCTGATCGGCAAGTTGCATTGCGTCCCGTCCGGCTTGGCATCAATAACGGTATCGACGCCCAGGTGCTGGAAGGGCTGGCCGAAGGCGAACGTGTCATCGTCGGCGATATGGCGTCCAGCCAAGGATCGGACAAGGCCAAATGAATGGCGCCCCCCTCATCGAGATCACGGAGCTGTGGCGGGACTTCCCGACCGGCGACGAAACCGTATCCGCGCTCAAGGGTATCAATCTCACCATTCGCGCTGGCGAGATCGTCGCTATCGTCGGGTCTTCGGGCTCTGGAAAATCAACACTGCTAAACATACTCGGCTGTCTCGATCGTCCTACCCGGGGGAGCTACAAGGTGGCAGGCCAGGAAATAGACCGCCTCGATCCGGATGCACTTGCCCGTCTGCGGCGCGAGCATTTTGGTTTCGTTTTCCAGCGGTATCAACTACTGGACGAACTCAGCGCTGCCCAAAATGTCGAAATGCCCGCAACATATGCCAATCTGGGCCGCAATGCGCGACGTGAACGCGCACACCAACTGCTAAACCGACTCGGTATGGCGGATCGCACCCGGCATCGGCCGTCACAACTCTCGGGCGGACAGCAGCAGCGGGTTAGTATTGCGCGTGCGCTGATGAATGGCGGCGATGTCATTCTGGCGGACGAACCAACCGGTGCGCTCGATACGCGAACCGGCAGCGAAGTGATGGACGTGTTGCGCGCACTTCATGACGATGGGCACACTATCATTATCGTGACGCACGACATGAAGGTGGCAGCCCATGCAGACCGTATCATCGAGCTCAGCGACGGCGTGGTTGTCTCCGACCGGCTGCAAGGTCAGGCCGCAGGCGTGGTCAGACTTCCGGGCGCGACTCGCGCTTCCACTTCCGCGTCCAGCAGCCGGGCGGCGTCAGCCGTCGTCGATCGATTCCGCGAGGCGGGCAGGATAGCAATGCGTTCGATGCTGTCGCACCGCCTTCGTACATTTCTAACGATGCTGGGAATCATCATCGGCATCGCCTCGGTAGTACTGGTCGTCGCGCTCGGAGAAGGTGCCCGGCAGCGCATTTTGGACGACCTTTCAACCCTGGGTGCCAATGCGATCGACATACTTCCGGGCAAGTCCCAAGGCGATGAGCGCGGTCTGGGCAAGGAGAATCTGGTTCCTGCCGACGCCAAGGCATTGACCGCACAGGTGTACGCCGCCAGCGTCACACCCAGAGTGATGGCAAGTGCCACCGCGCGTCATCGCAACGTATCTGCGCGCGTCTCGATCAATGGCGTCGGCGCGTCCGAGTTCAGCTTGCGTTCGATGAAATTCATACAAGGTCAGCCGTTCGGCGAGCGCAGCATAGATCGTCTGTCGCAGGATCTCGTTATCGACCAGAACACGCGCGACCGATTTTTCGGGCGGAATGCCGATGCAATCGGCAAGGTGATGTTCGTGGGGAAGATTCCGGCAAAGGTCGTCGGTGTCGCGGAAGCGCGGCAAAGCCCTTTTGTCGACAACCAGAACCTGAACGTTTGGATGCCGTATTCGACAGTGATGAAACGGGTGCTGGGCCAGTCCCACCTGGAAGTGATCACGGTACAGGTGCACGACGATTTGCCGGTCGACGCGGCCGAGCGGAGTATCGATGAACTTCTTAGCGCACGCCACCGGGGCAAAGATTTCCACCTGGTCAACGCCAACAACATGCGCGAGGCGATCGAGAAGACGACAGAGACGTTGACGTTTCTCATTTCCTCTATTGCCCTAATCTCGCTCGTGGTCGGCGGCATCGGGGTCATGAACATCATGCTGGTCTCTGTCACCGAGCGCACCGCCGAGATCGGAATACGAATGGCAGTCGGTGCGCGCCAGTCGGACATCATGCAGCAGTTCCTGATCGAAGCGGTGCTGGTCTGCCTGATCGGTGGCCTGCTCGGAATTGCTTTTGCATTCGCGTTCGGCATCCTGTTCACCGAAATCAGCCAGCGCACAGCGATGTTCGCCGTAGGGGGCATTAACCTGGTCTACTCGAACGCTTCGATATTGGTCGCGATACTGGTTTCGACCTTGATCGGGGTTGCGTTCGGCTTTCTGCCGGCTCGCAAGGCGGCGCAACTCGATCCGGTACAGGCGCTTGCGAGGGAATGAGAATGGAAATCGGACTCGGGACGCGTGCAGTTTGCGCAATCGCCATCCTGCTTCTGGCAGGCTGCGCCGGCTTGAAGCGTTCGCCGCATGTCGCACCCGATACGCGCACTCCCGGAGAATGGCAATACGCATCGGCTGGAGCGCAGGCAAATAAAACGGAAGGCTGGTGGCGCAGTTTCGGCGATGCCGAACTGGAAACGCTGATCGATACCGCGCTGTTGCGCAATACGCGAATTGCTGAGGCAGCCATCACCGTGCGTCGTGCCCAGCTTGCAGCCGGGTTAGCTGAGGACCGAAGCACACCTTCCTTCAGCACCACCTTGGATACGGAAATGCGGCGCGGCCTGGACTCCACCAACAACATGTTGAAGCGCAGCTTCGGCATTACTGGTGGCGTGAGCCACGATCTCGACCTGTGGGGCAAGCTCGCGGCCGAGTACGACGCAGCCACACTAGAAGCCAGGGCGACTGCCGAAGACAAGGAGAACATAGCCTTGGCCGTGGTCGGTACCACGATGACGCTTTACTGGCGCATTGCCTATCTGAACGAACGCATTGCACTGACAAGGCAAAATGTCGCCGCATTGGAAAGAATCCTCGATCTGACACGCGTTCGTTATGAAAGCGGCGCGCTTTCCCGTTTCGAGGTGCACCAGGCGGAGCAGGTGGTGTTCGCGCAGCGCGCAAATTTGTCCCAATTGCAGCAGCAGCGCGTGGAAAACCACAATGCGCTTGCCATCCTGCTCGATGGGCCGCCACAAGCTCCGCGTACTGAACCGCTGCGGTTGCCGCGCACTGCATTGCCGGCGGTCGATCTTGGCCTGCCTGCGCATATGCTCGGGCGTCGTCCCGACCTCCGCGCGGCCGAGTTGCGCTTGCGCGAGGCGCTCGCCATTTCGGATGCCGCCCGTGCCAGCTTCTATCCCACCCTGAAGTTGACAGGAGGCCTTGGCAGCACGAGCATCGAACTTGCCCAGATCTTGAAAAGCCCGGTTGCTGTGCTGGGCGCGGGCGTAACACTGCCATTCCTGCAGTGGAAAGAAAGGCAACTCAACCACGATATTGCCAAAAGCGATTACGAAAGGGCCATCGTCACTTTTCGTGCAGCCCTGTACCGGGCGTTCAGTGAAGTGGAGAACGCCCTCTCTGCGCGTAGCCGTCTTGAGGAGCAACACGTATTGCTCGAAAAGTCGCTTGCCGCGGCCGAAGAAATGACGCGGATTACCGAGATTCGTTACAGGGCCGGAGCGATCCAACTGAACATCCTGCTAGATGCCGAGCAGACACGCCGCGATGCGGAGGCGGCGCTGCTGGAGAACCGTGTCAATCGATTAACCAATATCGTCGATCTCTTCATCGCGCTCGGAGGCGAGGCACGCGCGGTGCAGTAGCCGGTGTCCGCTTGGACCCCGGCGTCGCGTCGCCTCCCAGCGTATCTATTCCCCTTTTACTTTTCCCGGAACCTGGTCCGCGGTATTCCGGATTTTCAGCCGTCACATTGCTCTCCACCCGAACTCGCTGAAAAAAATTCAGCAATTTCAGTAGCTTACGCAAGCGCTTTGCATGGCACGCAACATGCTGATATCCCGCTTCGGTACAGATAAATACATCGGACGCAAAAGGAGACCCGGGTGACGCTAGACGAGCTCTCGAGACAGCTTGGCCAGGACAATTGGACGTTATCGGTCAAGGACGCCGAACTCGCCATCCACGGCAAGCGCCGGGTATTTGCGCCATCCATGCTCGCAATGTTGCCTTATGATAAGTCCGCGCTCGTCGGGCTCATCAAGCCCGGACGGTACGCGGTACTGAAGCATCTTGAATGCCACGAACCGGAGAACGTAATTCGAGCAAACTCTCCACCCATCATTCGCGAAGAGGTGAACCCGCGCATGAGCGGGCCATGCCCCGCATCCTCTAGACGCCGATCTTACCCGTCACTTGCACCTCTTGCAGTTGCAAACTTCGCTATGCAGCGGGTCGTCGCATTAGCTTGCGCAGCATATGGCGCGAGACATCGAACTCAGCAGCGAAGACATAGTGCCTCCGCCATCTCGGTGGCGGGGCGACGTTCGTTCGCATCGTGCAGGTGCCAGGGCGCAATGGAGTTAGCTGCGACAACCTTTCTACAGGCCCCGGGGTTTGGAATGCCAGAACTAACGTCGAACGCTTTGTACATAGGATAGCTAGCAAAAAGGCGTCCTCCAGGAATTTGGAGAGCTGCCGGAAGAGAAGAATAAGAGGAGACAGCAGTGACGGTTATCGAACTTTTGGCGCAACTGAATCGAATTAATATTGCGCTCTCCGTTAAAGGTTCGGATCTGGCGGTGCATGGGAAAAAAGATGTCCTTGCTCCTGCTCTCGTCAATCTTCTCCGGCAACACAAGGACGAACTGTTCGAACTGATAAAGTCAGGTCAGTACGTTGGTCCGAGAGAAACGGTAGTCGTGGTCCCGCCGAATGAGATCCCGGCGGGGTGCGACGATATTACCCCCGACATGCTGCCGCTCGTGGAGTTGACGGTCGACGAAGTCGCTGCCGTTGTTGATCGAGTTTCCGGTGGCGCAGCCAATGTGCAGGACATTTACCCGCTGGCGCCGCTGCAGGAAGGTCTGTTGTTTCATCACTTGATGAATAGCGGTGCCGACCCATATCTACTGCATGGCCTTTATCGTTTTGCCAGCCGTGCGCTTCTTGACAAGTTCGTCCAGGCAGCACAGGCGGTGGTCGACCGCCACGACATTCTGCGGACGGCGATACTGTGGGAGGGCCTGCGGGAGCCTGTCCAGGTGGTGCAGCGACGAGCCTCTTTAGTGGTTGAGGAGGTTGCGCTCGACACCCTGCCGATTGATACGGTTGAACAGTTGCGCGAGAAATTCAATGCGCGAGGTTTTCGTATGGACGTGCGGCAGGCTCCGTTAATGCGCATATGCTTTGCGCATGAGCCGGCGACCGATCAGTGGACGGTGCTGCATCTGTTCCACCATCTGGTGGTTGATCACACGACGATGGATATTCTGCGCCATGAAGTTGAGATGATCATGGCGGGGCAGTCCCATCTGTTGCCGCCGCCGCTTCCATTTCGTAACTTCATAGCCCAGGCTCGGTTGGGAGTGAGTCGCCAGGAACATGAAGCGTTCTTCCAAACGATGTTGAGGGACGTGAACGAACCGACGATACCATTTGGCATTGCCACGGTCGACGGCGACGGATCAGGTATTGACGAAAGCAGGCACGACCTTGCACCGGAGCTTGTGAAACGATTGCAGATGAGTACACGTGCGCTGGACGTGAGCATGGCCAGCGTATGCCATCTGGCATGGGCGCAAGTACTGTCTCGCATCTCCGGGTGTGACAACGTTGTTTTCGGTACGGTACTTGCCGGGCGCTTGCAAGGGGGTGAAGGTGCTGATCGAGTCCTGGGCATGTTCATCAACACGCTGCCAATCAAAATTCAGATCGGTGAAGAATCTGTAAAAGCCAGCGTTCAGCGTACGCATTTACTGCTTGCCGAGCTTCTCCGGCATGAACATGCGCCTCTTTCGCTTGCGCAAGGTTGTAGCGGTATCGCGGCGCCGACACCATTGTTGACGGCAATCCTGAATTATCGCTTCAACGCGAATGTCGGACACGATCCGGAAGGCGCGATGGAAGACGCACCGCCAATCGGAAATGGTATCGAATTTCTGGGTTCGGAGGAGCGTACCAACTATCCGCTTTGCCTGAATATTGACGATTCCGGGGCCGGCTTGACATTGAATGTACAGGCGCAATCGCCGATCGACCATCGCCGCGTATGCGGCTATATGGAATCAGCATTGGAACGCTTGGCGGACGCTTTGGAGCACGCACCAAATGCGAGGCTTCGCAGCCTCGATATATTGCCGCAAGTAGAGCTTCGTCAGCTGCTATTGGAATGGAATTCCACCGAAGTGGATAATTCGCATGACCAGTGCATCCACCGCCTGTTCGAAGCGCAGGCCGGGAAGACACCAGAGGTTGTCGCAGTGGTGTTGGAGGACAGGCAGCTGAGCTACGGCGAGCTCAACGCACAAGCCAACCGTCTGGCGTGTTATCTGCGCAAGCTTGGCGTGGTTCCCGACGCGTGCGTTGCGATCTGCATGGAACGTAGTCTCGACATGGTGGTTGGTTTGCTGGCCGTACTCAAGGCCGGCGGTGCCTATGTGCCGCTGGACCCGGACTACCCGGCAGACCGGTTGTCCTACATGCTCG
>NZ_DAIUCO010000125.1:0-14629 GCF_036846085.1 Noviherbaspirillum sp.
CGGCAGCGCTGAATCCGCCCGCCAGCAATGCACTGTATTTCGTCGCCCGGGGCGACGGCACCAGCGAATTTTCCGCGAATCTCGCCGATCATAATCGCGCCGTCAATAAATTCCAGCGATAATGCGGATCGACCGATCACTAGCGAACCACCGTTCATGGCAAGAGGCAAGTTCATCACATTCGAAGGCATCGACGGCGCCGGCAAGTCGACCCATCTCACAAGGTTCGCCGAGCTGCTGGCGGCTCGCGGCAGGACGGTGATCACCACCCGCGAACCGGGCGGCACCGCGCTGGGGGAAAAACTGCGCGAATTGCTCCTGCACGAAACCATGCACCTCGAAACCGAAGCCTTGCTGATGTTTGCCGCAAGGCGGGAACACCTCGCCCAGATCATCGAACCCGCCCTGGGGCGCGGCGACTGGGTGATATCCGACCGGTTCACTGATGCGACCTTCGCCTACCAGGGAGGCGGACGGAAGCTGGACCGGCAAAAGCTGGCCGCACTGGAACAATGGGTGCATCCGCATCTGCAACCGGACTTGACGTTGCTTTTCGACGTGCCGCTCGACGTGGCGCGTGCGCGGCTGGATGCGAGCCGCGAGCTGGACAGATTCGAACAGGAAAAAGCTGATTTTTTCGAAGCCACCCGCGCCGAATACCTGCGGCGCGCCTCGGAATTTCCGGAGCGTTTCCGAATCATCGACTCGACAAGGCCATTCGCCGAGGTGCATGACGAGCTGAAAAAACTGGCCGCATCGCTGTGATACGCGCATGACGACCACGAAGTATCCATGGCAGGACGAAGCTTGGACGCAGTTGCAGCAACTGCGCGCCCGATTGCCGCACGCCATCCTGTTTCACGGTTCCGAGGGCATCGGCAAAACCGCGTTCGCCGAGCGCTTTGCGCAGTCGCTGCTGTGCCAGGCGCCGCTCGCCGATGGCGATGCCTGCGGCACATGTGATTCCTGCGGCTGGTTTTCGCAGCACAACCATCCCGACTACCGGCGGGTGCGTCCGGAAATTCTTGAGGAGGAGTCGGCCGACGGTGACGATGCCGACGGTGACGGGAAAAAATCCGCGAAGGCGGCAAAGACCCCGTCCAAGGAAATCAAGATCGATCAGATCCGCGCGCTTGCGGACTTCATGAATATTTCCACGCACCGCCAGGGAATGCGCATCGTGCTGCTCTACCCGGCGGAGGCACTGAACACCATGGCGGCCAATGCCTTGCTCAAGACGCTGGAAGAGCCCCCGCCGCATACCGTATTCCTGCTCGTCTGCAACGGCCTCGACCGTCTCCTGCCGACCATCCTGTCGCGCTGCAGGAAATTCGCACTGCCGATGCCATCTTGGCAACAAGCGTTGGCATGGCTTTCCGCCGAGGGTATTACGCAACCCGATGCTTGGCTCGCTGAGCAGGGCGGGGCGCCGCTGGCGGCATTAGCGATGGCGCAGTCAGGATCGCGGGAAATTCTGGACGAGTTTCTTTCCAGTCTGGCGAAGCCCAGCGTTGATGGCGCCCTGAAAACCGCGGAGCGCCTGCAGAAAACGCCGATGGTGGATCTTGTTGCCTGGATGCAACGGTGGCTTTATGATGTTTTCTCGATGAAACTTTCGGGCACAATCCGGTATTATCCCCGGTACGAAAAAGATCTCGCCGGCCTTGCGCGTCAGGTCGAATTGCCGAACTTGCTACGCGCATTGAAAGCGGTGAACGAGCGCCGCGCAATTGCAGAGCATCCTCTGTCGGCGCGGCTGTTCATCGAAGACATGCTGATGGATTATGTACACCTCTTTCCCTAAAGGACCGTCATGGCCGAATCAAGCGTAATGCCGGGTGCGACTGCCGCCAGCGGTGCCGCTGTCGCACGGCCTTCGGTATTGTCACTTCCCATCAAGGAAAAAGCGGCGCTCTACGCGGCCTACATGCCCTTCATTAACAACGGCGGCATATTCGTACCGACCAACAAGCCCTACAAGGTAGGCGACGAGATTTATCTCATTCTTACCCTGATGGATGATCCGGCCAAGTATCCGATCGCCGGCAAGGTCGCATGGGTTACCCCCGCCGGCGCCGGCAACGGCAAGGCACAGGGCATTGGCGTCCAGTTTTCCGTCGATGAAAGCGGCCAGCGAGCCAAACTGCGGATCGAGGAACTGCTCGGCGCCGCGCTGCGATCCTCCAGGGCCACCCACACTCTTTAATTTTCTCCGCATGCCGTATTCCCATCGCCTCGCCCGGGCTGACGATCTTCCCGCCATCGTCGCCATCTACAACAGTACTGTCGCTTCCCGTGAAGTCACGGCGGACACCGAACCCGTCAGCGTGGACTCGCGCCGTGCGTGGTTTGACGAACATACGCCCGAGCGCAGGCCGCTCTGGGTCGCCGAAGACGCAGGGGAAATCATCGGCTGGCTGTCGTATTCCAACTTCTATGGCCGGCCGGCCTATTCCGGCACGGCTGAACTCTCGATTTACATCCACGAAAACGCGCGCGGCAGGGGCCTCGGACGTTATTTCCTCCAGCATGCAATTGATTTCGCACCGGAAATTTCGGTGCATACCTTGCTCGGGTTTATCTTCGGCCACAACGTTCCCAGCCTGAAATTATTCGACGCCTTCGGCTTCGAACGCTGGGCAACCATGCCCCGCGTGGCAACACTGGACGGCATTGAGCGCGACCTGATCATCGTCGGCAAGCGCGTCGCATAGCGTTGCGCTTGGCCCTTTCGGGCAGGGCCTTTCATCCTACATCGGCGTAAAATACGCCGATGTATATCGATTCCCACTGCCACATCAATTTTCCCGAACTCGCTGCCCGCCTGCCGGATATTTTCGGCAAGATGGCTGACAACCGCGTGAGCCATGCGCTGTGCGTGTCGGTCGACCTGCCGGATTTTCCGCAAGTTCTGGACCTGGCCGAGACCTATCCCAATGTGTTCGCTTCGGTCGGGGTGCACCCCGATTACGAAGACACCCCGGAACCGACCGTCGAGCAGCTCGCCAGCCTGTCCGATCATCCGAAGATCGTTGCCATCGGCGAGACCGGACTGGATTACTACCGGCTCCAGGGCGACCTGGAGTGGCAGCGGGAACGTTTTCGTGTGCATATCCGTGCATCACGCGCGACCGGCAAGCCATTGATCATTCATACCCGTTCCGCTTCCGAGGACACCATCCGCATCATGCGCGAGGAAGGCGCCGGCACGGATGCGGGCGGCGCTGCGGGGGTGATGCATTGTTTTACCGAGTCGCTGCAGGTTGCCGAGGCTGCGATGGAGATGGGGTTCTACATTTCGTTTTCCGGCATCGTCACCTTCAAAAGCGCAAAGGAATTGCAGGCCGTGGCGCGTGCCGTGCCGCTGGAACGCATGCTGATCGAGACCGATTCGCCCTATCTTGCCCCGGTGCCCTACCGCGGCAAGATGAACGAGCCTGGTTACGTGCGGCATGTGGCCGAATTCCTTGCGGACCTGAAAGGCGAGCCGCTGGATCGGGTCGCGCGGCAAACCACCGATAACTTTTTTCAGCTATTCAAGATTGCCAGGTGACCGAGTGATGCAGATTCCCAAGGATGTGTTATGCCATGGCGCCGTGCGGCGCCGTTCGTTGCGGCTTCTTGCTGCGTTGCCGCTGGTCGCGCTGATGCCCGTGGCGGCGAATGCGGGCGCCTACGAGGATTTTTTCACCGCGGTGAAGACGGACAACATCAGTTTGCTGAAGTCCCTGCTTGCGCGCGGTCTCGATCCGAACCTGGTCGAGCCGGAACGCGGCGATACCGGCCTGATCCTGGCGCTGCGGGACAACTCCATGCGGGTGGTCGAAGTGTTGCTTGACGCGCGCGGCATCAACCTCAACGTGCGTGCAAAAAACGGCGATACCGCGTTGATGATCGCGTCGTTCAAGGGAAATAAACAGGCGGTGGAAATGCTGCTGGCGCGCGGCGCCGAAGTGAACCAGACGGGCTGGACGGCGCTGCATTATGCGGCGGCGGTGGGCAATAACGAGATTGTCAGCATGTTGCTCGAGAAGCATGCGTATATCGATGCGGAAGCGCCGAACAAGACGACGCCGATGATGATGGCCGCCAGGGCGGGGCACATTCTGACGGTGAAGCTGCTATTGGACGAAGGTGCCGATCCGACGCTGAAGAACGAACTGGGGATGAATGCGATTGATTTCGCGAAGAAGTATGAGCATAAGGATATTGTTGAGGGGTTGACGCATCGGTTGAGGAAGATGGGGAAATTGTAGGGGTTGGCCTGATCCTCGATAGCAGGCGTCTCGATGCGTTAGCTTGTCATTCGCGCGAAGGGTTTTGCAGGGAATTCGGACAGCATGCTGTCCGCCTGCGCAACGCTACTGGCCTGCAAGCCAGTAAGCGCCCTGGAAGGGGGAATCCAGAACTACGGAGTGTCTCCGGTGTTTCAACCTTTTTCTCTCTTCGAAGAGACAAGCCGGGACTGGCCCCGGCGGGCCACTTACTTTTCTTGTCTCGCCAAGAAAAGTAAGCAAAAGAAGGCGACCGCGAGCCGCTGCCCTTCGGGGTCCCGGAAAAGCAAGGGCCAAGTCGGGAAGCGAAATAAACTCGCCTTCGGCTCAGACAAATTTCGCTTCTTTTTCCGCCTTGGCCCTTGCTTTTCCGGCAGCGCCAAGCGGAATTCAACAACAACAGCCTCTTTGTGCAACCGTTGATGATGTCTGGTGCTGCTTCACCCCGCCGACACCGGCAACACCAGCCTGCCTTCCAATCCCCCTTCCGGCCGATTCATCAATTGCAGCGTCCCTCTATGCTGCTGCGCGATATTGCGCGCGATGGTCAATCCGAGGCCTGTGCCGCCAGTGTCGCGCGAGCGGGATTGCTCTAGGCGGTAGAAAGGCGAGAAGACATTTTCCAGTTCGGCGTCCGGGATGCCTGGGCCGTCGTCCCGCACGGATATCATTACCGACGAACCCGTTCGTGTTGCACTGACTTCCGCACGGCCGCCATATTTCACCGCATTGTCGATCAGGTTGGTCAGGCAGCGACGTAGGGCCATGGGACGTGCCTGCAGGAAGACGCCGGTATTGCCGTTGAATGTGACCGGCTGGCCGGCGTCGATCGCGTCGGTGCAGACGCTGTCGATCATCGAGTCCAGGTCGAGCACCTGCATTTTTTCGGCGGAATCCATGCTCCGTGCGAGATCCAGTCCTTCACGAACCATGCCCTGCATCGCCGACAAATCGCCGATGAGCTTGTCGCGCAATTGCGGGTCGTCGACTTTTTCGAGGCGCAGCCTCAGCCTTGTCAGTGGCGTCTGGAGGTCGTGGGTGATCGCCGCAAGGATGTGCGAGCGTTGCTGGATATGCTGGCGTATGCGGGACTGCATCGCGTTGAACGCGGCGGCGGCCTGACGTATCTCGGTGGCGCCGCGTTCCGGCAGTGGCGGACGTTCGATGTTGTCGCCTAATTCGGTTGCTGCTTCGGCCAGCCGCTTGAGCGGCTGCATCGTCATGCGCGCGATGATGGCCGCCAGGACGCCGACGCTGATCAGGAACAGTACGCCATAGACCATCCAGTCGCCGCGCGGCGCAAGCGGCGGCGGCCGGGGCGGGATCACCGTCAGGCGCAGCCGCTCGCCGCTTTCCAGCTTCACCAGAAGCGCTTCGCAACGATTGCGATGTTCGCCGCCCTTGCGCCGCCCAGTGCCGCAATCCGCGGGCTGCAATGCGCTGGAGGCCACGGTGTGCCCGCCCGCGAGCCGCTTTTCAAGCATGGCCGCGAGTTCGGACTGCTGGCTGGCCGGCGCATCGCTGTTCGATGCAAGTTCCGCCCGCATGCCGATACCGGCGGCTGCCGCCAGATAGCGGGCGCGAAGGCCCGGCGGCACCGTTTCCAGCGACAGCACGAATTGAGCAACGCGCTCCACCGCATGGTATTCGCGGAATTGCGTGATCATTTGCTGCCGTTCGCCGAGTGCCAGTCCGAGGGTGAGCAGTGCGGCACCCAGCACGCCGCCGATCAGGATCAGGACGATCCTGCTGGTCATCGATTGGAACAGGGACCTCATTGCGGCCTGGCGACCGCGGTGGCAAGCACGTAGCCTTCGTTGCGGACCGTCTTGATGATCTGCGGCGAGCGGGCGTCCTCGCCGAGCTTCTGGCGCAGGCGACTGATCTGCAGGTCGATCGAGCGGTCGAAGGGATCGGCGTCGCGGCCCTGTGTCAGGTTGAGAAGCTGGTCGCGGCTGAGCACCCGGTTCGCGTGGTCCAGGAATACCTTCAGCAAACGGTATTCCGCACCGGACAGCGCGACGACCACGCCTTGCGGATTGATCAGGTGCCGGGCGGTGAAATCCATGGTCCAGCCGGCAAACTGCATATGCTGTACCTGCGATGTCTCCTGTCCGGGCGGCAGGGCTTGCGTGCGGCGCAGTACGCTGCGGATTCGAGCGAACAGTTCGCGCGGCTCGAAGGGTTTCGGAAGATAGTCGTCCGCACCCATTTCCAGGCCGAGGATGCGGTCGAGGGGCTCTCCGCGGGCGGTCAGCATGATCACCGGTATGCTCGAACTCGCGCGAAGGTTCCTGCACAATGTCAGTCCGTCGTCTCCGGGCAGGTTGAGATCGAGCACGATCAGGTCGATGTGCATCTCGTCCAGCCGCTTCCACATCGCCTTGCCGTCGCCCGCGGTGGCGGTACGATAGCCGTTCTTTTCCAGGTATTCGGCGAGAAGCATGCTGATGTCGCGATCGTCATCGACGATCAAAATGGCAGGTGTATTTTCCATGGCGCTCATTATGGCAATCCAGCGTGTGGTGCAGGTGTCGATTTGTATCCGGGTGTTACCCGGGGCGCATTTGATACAGCATGATACATAGCGGCAGTTGCCTGATACGCTGAGCTACAAATGGAGCACTGACTGACAAGCCTGCGATACAAGTGCCCGGCACACTGCAAAGCGTGCGAACAGCGCACATCCACTCATGAATGAAAAGGAATGAAGATGACACGATTTCGCAAACAATTGATCAGCGGCATGACCGCACTCGGCATTTTGGCCGGCGGCGTTTCCGCTTTCGCCCAGACAGCCCCGGCCGCACCGGCAACGACGCAGGGTGCCCCGGCGGAGCAGGACGGCAAGCGGATGACCCATGAGCAGAGGATGGAGAAAATGAAGCAGCGGATGGCGGCAAGGATGGCCGAGCTGCATAAGAAGCTCCAGCTGACTCCCGGACAGGAAGCCGCCTGGTCTGCCTATGTCGAGAGGATGCAGCCTGGCGCGCATCCGGCACGTCCGAACCGCGAGGAAATGGCGAAGCTCACCGCCCCCGAAAAGATGGAGCGCCAGCTGGCGATGATGCAGGAAATGCAGAAGCACATGGCAGCACGGGTGGAAGCAACGAAGGAGTTCTATGCAATCCTGACGCCCGCGCAAAAGAAGGTCTTCGACGAGGAGTTTGCCCAAGGCCGCTACGGGCATGGCCGCCATCATAAAGGGCATCACAGCGGTTGATCGGCAATGCCCGACTTGGGGCTGCTTGATCCATGTCAAGAAAATTGCCGGCTTGTTTGCTACAGTCGTTAGGCCGTTTTCAGAACCCGGCGCTGGTCCGGGCACCTGAATACCGGTTTAACGACTATGCCGGAAACCGGCAATCTTCCAGGGACATTGACAATGAAAATACTTCTCGCGGTGGACGGATCACCCTTTACCGCCAAGGCGGCCGATTATCTGCTTTCCCACATGAACTGGTTCCAGGGAGAGCCCGAATTGCATTTGCTTCATGTGAAGGCGCCGATCCCTGTCGGCCGCGCCCGCGCGGTGCTCGGCCATGATGAAGTGGAACAGTACTACCGGGAGGAATCAGCGGCGGTGCTGGACCCCGTCGAGAAGTTGTTCAATGAAAAGAACATCCGCACACGTTCGGGATATCGTACCGGCGAAATCGCCGATGAAATCCAGGCGTACATCGCCGAAAACGGCATTGACCTGGTTGTCATGGGGTCGCATGGCCACGGTGCACTCAAGAACCTGGTGATGGGATCGACCGCCACCAAGGTTCTCGCCGGCACGACTGTGCCGGTGTTGCTGGTCCGCTGAGCCGCCGCTTTCACGCCTTCTTCAGATTCAGGAAGATATTGGCCGCGAACACGATAATGCCGAGTGCTGCGGCGATCTCCGATGCCGCCAGCACCGGCACGATTTCGCGATGACCGTTCACGAGCAAGGTGAGGGCGATTGCCATCACCGGCAGTGAGATATTGTTCAACCAGAAGTGCACCTTCGCCAGTTTGCTCAGGCCGACCTGCGGAAACACGCTGTAGATCAGTCCGGCAAGCGCCATTGTTGCCCAGCCGAGCAGGTTGATGTGCGCATGAACCGGGCGCAGCGTGAAGTTTTCGCTTGCCCCCATGGCGATGCCGATGCCTACGCCGATCATCAGGTAGATGATCGCAAGCTTGATCCAGATAATGCCGACCGAGGAAAAACCCGGGGCAGGTTGTGTGATTTGTTGCATGGTGTTCTCCAAAAATTAAACCATTTTCTGTTAAGGGTGTTTACGGTTCTTTTCCTTCCCGGAGGTGAATGAACCGAGCTTTATATGCTTCGCATGACTCATGCAGTTCATGCAGTTCATGCAGTCTCGGCCACCTCGCCGATCATCGCCGCAGCCGCTTTTGTTACCGCTTCCACTTGCGGCATGAACGCCTGCTCCAATACCCAGCTTGACGCGGCGGGTGCGTCGGGCCCGGTCAGCCGTCGCACCGGGGCCTTCAGGGCGTCGAAGGCCTGTTCGGAAACGATGGCCGCCACTTCCGCGCCGACACCGCACATGCGGCTGGCTTCATGCACGATCAATACACGCCCCGTCTTGCGGGCGGAGCGCAATATCGCTTCTTCATCCAGCGGTTTCAGGGATCGCAGATCGATCACTTCCGCCTCGATACCTTTTTCGGCAAGCTGCCCGGCGGCCTGCAGGCAGGTGTCGACCATCTTCGCGTAGGAGATGATGGTGACATCCGTACCGGCACGCCTGACGGCCGCCTTCCCGATCGGCACGAGGTGCTCGCCCTCGGGGACCTCGCCCGGTACGTACCCGAGCGGCATGTCGACGAAGAACAGGACAGGATTGTCATCGCGGATGGCGGATTTCAGCAGGCCCTTGAAGTCGGCTGCATTGGACGGCATCACGACTTTCAGCCCCGGGCTGTGCACGAACCAGGCTTCCAGGTTGTGGTTGTGCTGCGCGCCGACGGTCCAGCCACCGCCGGTCATGGCGATCACGACCATCGGGAATTCGAACTGGCCGCCGGAGATATAGCGCAGCTTGCCGGCGCTGTTCACGATCTCGTCCATCGCGAAACAGAGGAAGGGGGCGAACAGCAGGTCGACCACCGGGCGCAGGCCGGTGGCGGCGGCGCCGGCGGCGGTACCGGCGATGATGCCTTCGGCCAGCGGCGTATTCCGTACCCGCAGTTTGCCGAACTCGGCGACCAGGTCCTGCCGCTTGGTGGCAACGCCTTCGCCGAACATCATGACGCGGTCGTCGCGCCGCATTTCCTCGGCCAGCGCCTGGCCGATCGCTTCGTTGACTGTGATTTGTGGCATGGCTGCTCCTATGCGTAGACGTCGGTGGTGAGTTCGGACAGCGCCGGGAAAGGGGATGCGTTGGCGAATGCCAGCGCCTGTTCGATCGCGGTCTCGATCCGCTGCTCCATCTGCAGCATGTCCGCTATCGCCAGCGACCCGTTATCGGTCAGGCGTTTGCGCATCGTGTCGATTGGGTCCCTTGCGCGCCATGCGGCAAGCTCCTGCGGGTCGACATAGCCCTGGTCGTCCGGCTCGAAATGCCCGCGCAACCGGTAGGTGAAGGTTTCCAGAAGAAAGGGTTTGCGGGTCTCGCGAACCTGTGCCGCTGCTTCTGTCGCGGCGGCCAATACCGATTCGACATCGTTGCCGTCCACGGTACGGCTGGCAATGCCATAGCCCGCAGCTCGAACGCTGATATGGTCCCCGACCATGGTTTCATTGCGATGCACGAAGGCTTGCCACTGGTTGTTTTCGCAGATGTAGAGGACCGGCAGGTTCCATACCGCGGCCAGGTTCAGCGATTCGTGGAAGATGCCTTCGGCAGCCGCGCCGTCGCCAAAGAAGCAGGCGACGATCCCGGGTTCACCGAGCATGGACATGGATAATCCGACGCCGGTGGCCAGCGACAGCTCGCCGCCGACGATGGTGGAGGTCAGGATCACGCCCAATTCCTTCGCCGAGATATGCAGCGACCCGCTCTTGCCCTTGCAATAGCCGGTGCTGCGGCCCATGACTTCGGCGAGCATCCGGCCCGGATCAGCGCCGCGTGCCAGGAGGTGGCCGGCGCTGCGGTGATTGGTGAGTATCCGGTCTTCGGTGCGCAGTGCGCGCACGACGCCGACGGCCGAGGCTTCCTGTCCGACCGATGTGCAGGTGCCGGGGAAATTGCCGGCGGCATGCAGCGCGGCCAGCTTTTCCTCGTAGGCACGGATCAGCATCATCGATTCAAGCAGGGCGGCCGGACTGCTGTCGCGGTGGGCTTGCATCATGGTTGTCCTCATATGAAAGTTAAATGTATTGACCGGCGTCTTCGACCGGTTTCAAGTGAGGACGGAGTGTAAATCCGAACGGTGCGAGAAAATCGCCGGATTTCCGGCTTAAGATTTTTTTACGATTGTTTGAATGAAGTTTTAAGAAAACGTCAGCACGGAATTTCCGAGTGGCACGGTTTTCGGCTAGACGGCTTCATCGACGAGCACGACCGGACGGTCGACACCCAGGCGGAAGCGGCCGCGCCCGGTTTTTTCGATGCGAATGCCGGCATTGCGCTCGACCAGGCGGCGGCTGAGCAGGATCAGGCGCGCTTCCAGGTTGTCGCTGACATCCGGAAGGCGAATACGGGTATCCAGCCGCAATTCCCGGTTGGTGAATTCGCTGCGTTTTTTATCGACGAAGTCACGGAACAGCGTCCAGAAAATGGAGCCGGCAACGCCCTTGATCAGGTAATCGTCGCCGAGAAAGACACTGTCGTTTTCGGCGAAATGACGGATGACCAGCGGTGCACCGGAGGCCGGCAGCGGGGAAACGTCACCGGATGGCGTCTCGTCGCAGACTTCGGCGGCGTTTTGCTGGATATGGATCGCCAGTCCGAGCTGCAGCGCAAGGCTGACCAGTGCATCTTCGTCGTCGTAGGTGAAGCGCAGGTCCTGCGGGCTTTCCACATACAACACGCCAAGGAGTTTCTGGGCGAAGACGATCGGCACCGCCATCTGGCTGCGCGACTCCGGCAGGCCGGGCAACGGAATTTCGGTTTCGAGCGCATAAGCCCAGCCGCTGTGCTGCGCATTCTCGCGGATGGCGCGGCTATAGGCGTATTCCGCATTCATGTGGCCGATGCGGATCGGGGTCTTCTCGCGCGCCGCCACACCGATCACACCCTTGCCCAAAGGAATTTCCGAACCGATTCCCGATGCTTCGTAGCCGCGGCTGGCGACCGTGTAGAGGCGCTCACCTGGCGCATCGATCATCAGGACCATGGTATGGCGTATGCCGAACAGCTCGTCCAGGCAGGCCAGGGTTTCGTTGAGCAGCCGATCAAGGTCCTGGCAGGCGCAAATCCGTTCGCTGCTGTGCCGCAGCGATGCCATCAGGTTGCGCTGTTTCGGCGGCGGCGGCAGCGATTTGCCGGGCACCTGGTGGATATCGACGACACGGAAAATATCCGCGCCGAGCAGCTTGAAGATGCCGCTCATGCCGGTGTGGGACGCAATGCCTGCCAGTTTCGCCTTCATGCTCTCGAACAGCGGGCCGGCGGTTTCGGTGCGCAGGAATCGCAGTGTCAGGCGGTACTGCGCCGCCGTCGCCGGGTTCGTCACGGTCAGCATCGCGAGCGGATTGCTGAGGATGTTCTGCCGCGTCTTGTTGAAGAACTGGTAGGAGAGCGCGACATGGTCGCCGTCGACGAACTGGATCTGCGATAGGTAGGCGACGTTCGGCGTGCCGTCCGGCGCCGCGGTGGCCATGATGCCGGGGACCACGCCCTCCAGGCATTCCCTGATCGCATCCAGCTTGATCATCATGTGCCGGCCCTCAGCGGCTTGCCGGCTTGCGGGCCGGGCGTCTGGAGGTACGCTTCGGAGGGCGTAAAGCTCAACGCCACCAGGTCGGCAGGCGGGCAGGCAAGCAGCGTGCGGATCACGCTTTCCTCGAAGCCCAATGGGGCAAGTTCGCGGGCGAATGCACTGGCATAGCGCTCAACGATGAGCATATCGGCGCCGTTCAATCCCGAAACCGCCGCATCGCGGCCCTTGAGTTGCAGGGTACGGTGGGTGGAGGGTTCGCTGAACACGACGGCGATGGCGCCATTGGCGCGGATGCCGGCGAGCACCTGTGTCGCCTGGGTGGCGGAGATGAACACCGTTACCCGGCGCATGTCATCCGATACCTTGCATCCGGTTGCCCGCGCGAGGCAGGGCTGTCCGCTAACGTCGCAGGCGCCCACACTGATCGAGACGCCGCGCTGCAGAAAGGCGGCATGGTCGGTATCCAAAAGGGAGTCGGTCTCGGTCGGCATGGCGGCTTCGTCGCGTGCAGGGGGTCTTTTGGCCGCCATGATAACGCTGTTCCAGTTGCCAGTCACTCACCGGCGCGGCTTCTGCTACAGTGCTGCGATGAGCAAAATGAGTTTGGATCGCATCCTCCAATCACAAGGATTCGGCAGCCGGAAATGGTGCCGGGAATTGGTCACCGACGGCGAAGTGACCGTCGCCGGCGAGCCCGTCGATGATTACCGCATGAGTTTCGATACCGAAGACCTGCATTTCACCGTATTCGGCGAACCCTGGGTCTATCGCGAACATGTCTACCTGGCGCTGAACAAGCCGCCCAACTTCGAATGTTCCCGCAAGCCCAGCCATCATCCGGGCGTATTGACGCTGCTGCCGGAACAATTCACCTGGCGTGAAGTGCAGCCGGTCGGGCGGCTCGACCACGACACCACCGGCTTGTTGCTGATGTCGGACGACGGCGCCTTCATCCACGCGCAATCGTCGCCGAAGCGGCACGTGCCGAAGCTGTATGTGGCGACGGTCCACGATCCGGTCACCGACGAACTGGTGGGGCAATTGCTGTCCGGCGTGCAGTTGCACGACGAACCGGCGCCCCTGGCCGCGTTGACCTGCCGCAGGCTGGACGACCACCGGATCGAAATCGTGCTGGAGCAGGGCAAGTACCACCAGGTCAAGCGCATGCTGGCGGCTGCCGGCAATCATTGTGATGCACTGCAGCGAACCGCGATCGGCGACCTGACCCTCGACGCGCTGCAACTCAAGGAAGGAGAATGGTGTTACCTTGATGCTACGCAACTTTCCTTGCTGAAACATCGCTAGGTTTGTCCTTGCCGCGTATCTTGGATAACATAAACGTGCCTGTCTTCACCACTTCTTCACGACAACGCTGATTGCCGTTATGGCCGACACAGAGTACACACGAATTTTTGACTTGGCCCGGGAACGGGCGCTGTACGGTTTTTCGCACATGATCCAGCGTACCGTGCAGGATGCGGATAACTCCATCATGCAGGCCATGGCGAGCGGGCGCTCCATGGCGGACCAGAGAAGCCTGTCCGTGGCGCGGCGGGTGTTGCGCGACGGCGGCCCGGCCTTCCTCGGGCGCATGGATACCCTGTTCCGGACGCAGCTCAACCGGGCGATGCGCACCATGTACACCGACCTGCGCGCCGACGTGTCGTCGCTCTCGGCAAACGATCTGTCGCTGATCGACGACGAGACCGTCAACCGGCAGATCGAAGTGGACCGCCTGCTGACCCGCATGCGCGACGCCGATGTCGAAGGCATCGGGCGGCTGAATGTCATCGTCGCGCAGATGCATGGGGAATCCGAGGCACGCGAGCGTGAAAATCCTTTCCGGCCTTACCTCATTGCGCGCTCCCTGCATGATGCCGTCAAGGAAGCCACCAGCGATGACGATGTCATCAAGGTGCTGTTCGAACATTTCTCCATCGCGATCATCCGGCATTTGCCGGAGTACTTCACCAGCATCCGCGGCGCATTCGAGTCCAGCGGCATACGGGCGAACATGGTGGTTCAGCCGTCGAAGATGACACGCAACCAGCGCTATTTCGGCGGGGTCGACGTCAGTTCGGGAACCTCGGCAGACCCGGTCAGCGCAAGCGCGCTTTCCGGCATGCAGCATCTGTTTGCGCTGCTCGGGCATGCGACATTTGCAAACGGGATGAAACTCGACGATATCGGCCCGGGCGGCCAACCTGCAAACCTGCAGGAGGTAATGCGCCGGCTGTTTTCGCCCGTCGGTAAGGGCGATACAGGCAATGCAAGCGGTGCCGCCGGGGGCGGTTCATCAGGCGATGCGGTGCAAGGAGAGAGCGCAGCGGATGACGGGTTTGCCCATGTCATGTCGCCGGCGCCGGAAGACCTCATTGCGCGCCTGGACCGCTACCAGGCGTTGGTCGTGGAAGGCAAGCCAATCGACGCGCAATTGTCACCGGAGCAAAATCAGCTTTTCAAGCTAAGGGAACAGCTCGGTCCGAACGAAGCCGACGAATCGCAGCAGATGGTCATTGATATCGTGGCCG